>JANXSC010000317.1 GCA_025352845.1 Opitutaceae bacterium | reverse complement strand
GCCGCGATTCGACGGCACTGCGGATGCGCGCCTCGCCCCACGCGGGAATCCAACCCTGGGCGGCGGCTACGCTGGCGATTTCGGCAAGCGCGGTGGCGCGCGGCGAAATTGTAGCCGACCTCGCTGAGGCCGGTCCGGGGTCAGCGACCCCGGCTACACCGAGCGAGACGAACCATTGATCGACCGCGCGGAAAATGATCGGGGTCTTCGAGCGCCAGCAATGCGGGTAGCTGTGGAGATATTTCGCCTTGGCGAGCAGCGCGCCGGCCTCGGCGAGTTTTTTCAGGACGGCGAGGTTGGCGGGTGCGGGTTTTTTCGCGGCGAGATCTTCGGCCGTTTCGAGCGTGGTGAGGCCGACGAGATCGGCGGGAATTTTACCGTCGTCGAGGTAGCGGCCGTCGTCGCCGACGGGGCAGTAGATCTCAAGCTTGTATTTCAGGCCGGTGAGATAGTCGTCGGCACCGTGGCCGGGCGCGGTGTGGACCGCCCCGGTGCCGCTGTCGGTCGTGACGTAGTCGGCGAGCACAATGGGGGAGGCGTGGTCGATGAAGGGGTGGCGGGTTTGAAGCCCTTGAAACTCCCCTCCGGCCCAACCCAAGTTGCCCTTCAATTCGAGCGTGTATGTTGAAATTTTCGCCGCCGCAACAACGGCATCGACGCGATCAACAGCAACAAGAAGGCGCTCGGAGCCGGTGTTGATCAATCCGTATACGACCGATTCGTTCAGAGCTATCGCGAGATTGGCGGGAATCGTCCACGGGGTCGTTGTCCAGATGACGACGAACAGCGGCTTGTCGGTGGGGAGGCCGAATTTTTGCGCCTCGGCGGTCGGCACCGCGAACTTCACCCAGATCGCGATCGAGGTGTGGTCCTTGTATTCGATCTCGGCCTCCGCGAGGGCGGTTTCGAAAGGGATGCTCCAGTAAACGGGTTTCTTGCTGCGATAGACGAGGCCCTGCTCGACGAACGCCGCGAAGGTGCGGACGATGTCGGCCTCGAACGCGGGTGCCTTGGTCTTATACTCGTTCGCCCAGTCGGCGAGGACGCCGAGGCGTTTGAACTGCGCGGTCTGTTTCGCGATCCACGATTCGGAAAAGGCGTCGCAGCGCGCGCGGAGTTCGGCGGTCGTGAGCGTGAGTTTTTCCTCAAGGACTTCCTTCGACACTTTCTGCTCGATGGGCAGGCCGTGGCAGTCCCAGCCGGGGACGTAGGGCGTGCGGAAGCCGCGCATCGTCTTGAAGCGATTCACGGTGTCCTTGAGGACTTTGTTGAGCGCGGTGCCGATGTGGACATCGCCGTTGGTGAACGGCGGGCCGTCGTGAAGCACGAAGGTGGGCGCGCCGGCGCGCTTTTTCTGGATGGCCGCGTAGAGTCCGATTTTTTCCCAGTGCGCCACCCGACCGGGTTCCCGTTGCGCGAGACCGGCGCGCATCGGGAAGTCCGTTTTCGGAAGCTGCAGAGTGTCTTTCAGATCGTGGGCCATGCCGGATAAAGGGGCGGGAGGCTAGGTCGGCTCAAAGGAGAGTCAAGGGCAGCGTCCATGCGCGGCGCTGCCGGTGGATCGAGAGTGAAGGAGGGGCGCTTTCCCAAGCGCCCTCGGGGAAAAATACGGCGGTTGGGAAACCGCCGATCCGTTTTCCAGTGCGGCTATTCGACACGCGCCGCGAGCCGCTCGCCGGCGGCGAGGCACGCGGGGAGTGAGATGCCGTCGCAGGCCTGACCGCCGATGAAAAATCCGGGATGGGCGTTTTGAGTTGAGATGATGGTCGAGAGATGGCGCTCGTAGCCGAGGTCGTATTGCGGAATCGCGCGTGGCCAAAATGCGTGGTGCTGAAACACTGGCGCGCCGCGCACACCGAGGAGCGCGCGCAGATCGGGATCGAGGAGGGCGAGGAGATCGGCGGCGGGCAGCCGCGCAATCTCCGGCTGGCGCGTGCCGCCGACGATCACGGTGAGCGCAACGTGGCCGGCCGGCGCCCGGCCAGGGAAGAGCGTGGAGGAAAAAAGGACGCCGAGAAACGAATGCTTCTCCACGGCCGGCACGAGCAGGCCAAAGCCATCGAGCGGATGCGCGATCTGATCGCGGCGGTAGCCGAGGAAGAGCGAGGCCACGGGGGGATGCACGATGGTGTCGAGCGAGGCGAGGGGAGTTTCCCCGGTGGGGCCGAAGCGTAGCGCGGCGAGCGCGGGCGCGGGCAGGGCGGCGATGACAGCGTCGAATCTTTCGGTGTGCGTAACGTCTTCGGCGTCGCGCCAAGTGAGCGTCCACGGCGCGCCGGGCGTGAGCGTTTCTACTTTGCTGTGCAACGAGAGCACACCCGTGGAGAGACGGGCGGCGAGGGCATCGGGCAGGGTTTGCAGGCCGCGACGAAACGAAATGATCCCCGCATCGGGCGGGCGGGATTTGGCCGCGGCATGCTGCGCGCGGAGCAGCGAGCCCGTGCTGTGCGCGGCGGACCAGAGCTTGGGGAAAGCGTGGCACGCGGAGAGTTTTGCGGGATCGCCGGCGTAGATGCCGGTGACGAATGGATTCAGCACGTAGTCCGCGATCTCGGGGCCAAAGCGTTCGCGGATGAAGGTGTCGATGCTCGTGTCGTTGGCGGGCGCGGGCGGACGGGCGAAAAATTCGCGGAGCACGCGTGACTTCGTGCCAATGGAAAAAAGAGACGACGCGAGAAACGCGGGCGGCGAGAGCGGCAGCGCGACGGGCGCGCCACGGCGGACAATGTAGCGTTTTTTCGCGGAGGGATTCGCGGCGATGCGCTCGGGCGCGAGGCCCAGCTCGTCGATGAGTGCGGCGAGGGCGGGATCGCCGGCGAGGATCGTGTTGGGTCCGGATTCAACGAGCCAGCCGTCGAAAATCTCGGTGTGGATCGCGCCACCTACGCGGTCGGAAGCTTCGAAGAGGCGGACGCGATGGCCGCGCTGCGTCAGGCGATAGGCGGCGGTGAGGCCCGTGATGCCGGCACCGATAATCGCTATAGTTGGAAGACTGTTTTTCACGCGGAGGCGCGGAGAACGCGGAGATGAAAAATGCAAACGGACTCCTAGCCTTTGCAGTCCTGGCGTTCCCGGCGTTTCAATTCTTCCAAGTTGTCACCGTTTCGACGAGTGCGGTCATGCACTCGATCTTAGCCTGCGGCATGATGCCGTGGCCGAGGTTGAAGATGTGGCCGCGCGTGCCGCGCATCGCCTCGAGGAGGCGCGTGGACTCGCGGCGCACGATGTCGGGGGTGGTGTTGAGCAGCACGGGATCGAGATTGCCCTGCACCGCGACGTTGGCGGGCAGCGTGCGTCGCACGATGGCGAGATCGCTCGTCCAATCGACGCTGAGCACGCGCGCGCCGGTGAACGCCTGGTCGGTGAGGTGCGGCGCCGTGCCCTTGGCGTAGAGGATGACGGGGAACTCGCGCGGGAGGGCGGCGATGATCTGGCGAATCCAGCGGAGCGAGGCCGCCTCGTAGTCCGGGCCGGCGATGATGCCGCCCCACGAATCGAAGATCTGAATCGCGTCGGCGCCGGCGGCGATCTGCATTTTGAAATAGGCGATGAGCGCGGCGGTGAGTTTTTCCAACAGAGCATCGAAGGTCGCGCGTTCCGTGTAGAAAAGCAGTTTGATGCGCTCGAATTCATCCGAGCTGCCGCCCTCGACCATGTAGGTGGCGAGCGTCCACGGCGAGCCGCCGAAGCCGAGCAGCGCGTGTGAGCCGGCGAGTTCCTTTTTGAGCAGGGCGAGCGCGGCGGCGACGTAGCGGAGCCGCTCGGGCACGGCGTCAGCCGGAGCAAGGGCATCGATCTGCGCGCGCGTTTCGAGGCGGAAATCCATCGCGATGCCACCGGCGTCGCGGAACTTGTAGCCTTGGCCCAGCGCCTCGGGAATCACGAGGATGTCGGAAAAGAGGATCGCGGCATCGAGGGCGAAGCGCTGGAGCGGTTGGAGCGTGACCTCGGCGGCGAGCGCAGGCGTGCGCACCATTTCGAGAAACGAGGACTTGGCCTTGAGGGCGCGATACTCGGGCAGATAGCGGCCCGCCTGGCGCATGACCCAGATCGGCGGGCGATCGAGGGGCGTGCAGGAGATGGCGGCGTGGAAACGTTCGCGGGAAGTCATTCGAGGAAACCGCTAATGCACGCTAATCGACGCTAATGGCGAAAATATTTCCCGCGCTCCGATTGATAGCAGCGCTCCTTAGCGTTTATCAGAGGTTTCCTCATTGGCCCAGTCGTGGGGTTTAAGAAAAATCTCGTAGAGTTTCGCCTCGGGTGAACCGGGCTCTGGTTTCGCGTCGTAGTCCCAGCGCACGAGGGGCGGGAGCGACATCAAAATGGATTCGGTGCGGCCGCCGCTTTGCAGGCCGAAGAGCGTGCCGCGATCCCAGACGAGGTTGAACTCCACGTAGCGGCCGCGGCGGTAAAGTTGAAACTGGCGCTCGCGATCCGTGTTCGGCGTGGCTTTGCGGCGCGCAACGATGGGGCGGTAGGCGGGGAGAAAGGCGTCGCCGACGGCGCGCATCAGCGCGAAGGACGGGGCGAAGCCGAGCTGGTTGAAGTCGTCGAAGAAAATGCCGCCGATGCCGCGCGGCTCGTTGCGGTGTTTGAGAAAAAAATAGTCGTCGCACCATTTTTTGAAGCGCGGATAAAGCGCGTCGCCGAACGGCGAGAGTGCCGCGCGGGCGGTGCGGTGCCAGTGCGTGGCGTCGGCCTCGTAACCGTAATAGGGCGTGAGATCGAAGCCGCCGCCGAACCACCAGGTGGAATTTTCGATTTTCGATTTTCGATTTTCGATGGCCGGAATTGGAGCCGCGCCGCCCCCGGCGCGGTTGGTCTCAGATTCACGCGCGCAGAAGAAGCGCACGTTCATGTGCGCGGTAGGCGCGTAGGGATTGCGCGGGTGGAGGACGAGCGAGAGGCCGAGTGCTTCCCACGGTTTGCCGGCGAGTTCGGGGCGGTGCGCGGTGGCTGACGGCGGGAGCTTCGTGCCATGCACGTGCGAGAACGCGACGCCGGCTTTCTCGAACACCGCGCCTTCAGCGAGGATGCGCGTGCGACCGCCACCGCCCTCGGGGCGGGTCCATTCGTCGGTGCGAAATTGCGCCGCGCCATCCTCCGCTTCGAGTCCGGCGCAAATGCTGTCCTGCAAATTGAGCAAGTAGGCGCGGACGGCGGGAAGGTCGGGAGCGGTGGACATGGTGCGAGTGCGAGGGGAAAGCTGAACGCGAAGCGCGGGCGAGAACCAGCAAGATCGCGCGCGTTGCGGGATGGGGGCGCATCTCAGTTTTCTTTGAAAATTGGCCGTGGCCGACGGTGATTGGGTTTGGAGTTCCGCCTTCAGGCGGGGCTGGGATGCTTCGGACCGCCTGAAGGCGGAACTCCGAACCCGGCGATCGGAAAACTGCGATGCACCGTGGGGCGGGCTGCGCGCGGTGCGGATGCCGGGACTTGACGACTTTGCTAGGTTTCACGTTCGACAGCGCGCGGCGTCGCGGGCTGGCTCACTTTTCCCTGATGCAATCACCCGTGCTTACCACCATCGCCGCGACCGGTTTTACCGTGGCGTTTTTTCACGCGGCGATTCCGACGCACTGGCTGCCGTTTGTGCTGGTGGCGCGGGCGCGCGGCTGGGGGCGGGCCAAGACCCTCGCGGTCACGGCGCTCGCGGGGCTCGGCCACGTGGCGCTCACAAGCCTGCTCGGCTTGCTGATCGCGTGGGGTGGTTTCCAGTTGGAGGAAAAGATCGCGTGGTTCTCGTGGCTCGCGGGCGGCCTGTTGCTGGCGATTGCGGCTTTCTATTTTTGGCGGCAGTGGAGCGGCGCGGGGATTTGTCATCACCACGCGCCGGGCAGCGCGCATCGGGCCGACGCCCACTGCGGCGAGGAAAAGGAGCAAAGCCACTGGCAGGAGGAACTGAAGGGCAGCCCGATTGTCTCCGCGCACTCCGGCGAATGGGCGGCGATCAGCGGGCTTTTCGTGATGCTCACGCTCTCGCCGTGCGAACTATTCCTGCCGGTCTATCTCTCGGGGGTGCAGTTCGGCTGGAAGGGTTTTGTCGTGCTCAGCGCCATCCTCGCGGCCGCCACGCTGGCGAGCATGACGCTCTTCACCTGGCTCGCGCTGCTGGGTTTCGAGCGTTTTCGCCTGAAAAAATTCGAGCGGGTCGAGTCTGGCCTGTTGGGGGCGCTCTTTGCAATTCTCGGGTTGCTGATCCTGTTGCTTGACCACTGAGCCGCGAGGCGTGGCTGGCGAACCTTTCGCCGGTGCGGCGTGAAACCGCCGGTGTGTAGCAGGGCGGGAGACCCCGCCGTCCAACTCGGCGGTTGAATCGGCGCTTACGCGCCCCGAAATTATTTTTTCGGCAGGTTAAACTTCACCATCGGCTCGACGGGCGCGTCGGCGGGTGCGGCCTTGCGCGGGGCGGGCGTGAGCCCGGAGGAATCCTTTGGTGTGGCGGCGATGACGGGCGGCGTGGCCATCGGTGGCAGCGCTGCAAAGCCGCGCTCCAGCAGCTCGACGGCCTTGAGGTCGCGCGTCTTGCCTTTGTCGATCTGACCGCCGGGACCTAAGGATCCCATCACAACCACGATGACGCGGCGGCCGTTGCGTTGCGCGGTGATGCTCGTGCAGTAGCCGGCACTGGCGGTGTAGCCGGTCTTGAGGCCGTCCACGCCGGCGACTTTGCCGAGGAGCTTGTTGTGGTTTTCCATGTGTTGCGCGCCCTTGGCACGCTCCGGTGCGAAATCGCGCGTGCGCACCGACGCATACTGGAGCACGGTGGTGTTTTGCAGCAGATGCCGGCAGAGCAGGGCGAAATCACGCGGGCTCGTGAGATCGCCGTCGGCGGTGCTGCGGCTGGAGGGCGGCAGACCGTGCGGTGTGCGAAATGTCGTGTGTGTCATGCCCAGCGCCTTGGCCTTGGCATTCATCTGCTCCACAAACGCCGGCACGGATCCGGCGACGGCGCGCGCGAGCGCATAGGCCGCGTCGTTGGCCGATTGAATCATCATCGCGTAGATCAATTCCTCGACGGGAAACGTCTCGCGTGGATCGAGGTAAACCTGCGTGCCGCCGATTTTCGAATCCTCGATGGTGATCTTAACCGGTGTGGTCAGCGCCAGCGCTCCACTCGCGATCCGATCGTGCAGCACGGCAAACGTCATCAGCTTCGTCATGCTCGCGGGCGGGTTCACGATGTCGGCGCGGTCTTCGTAGAGGACGTTGCCCGTCGCGGCGTCGACGGCGATCGCGCCCTTGTAGGCGGTGGCGTTGTCGGGCGACGTGGGCTTGGCGCGGCTCGGCGCGGCGAGGAGTGTCGCGGGTAGGACGAGGAGAAAAATGGCGGCGGAGCGGCGCGAGAAAAGCATTCGCGCGAGCAAGGGATTTTTTTTCCGCGCGGCGAGTCGAATCCGGCGATTGTGAATAGTTCGCGGACTTTTTCCGGCGCGCGCTGGCGCTACGGCCGTGGTCGCAGTTCGCCGATCCTTCGGCCAGCGGCCGAATCGGCGATGAGCTGCGCGAGTCGACGCGCGCGCGTGGCCTCCTGCTTGGCGCTGATGACGAGGTGGACGGCGGTGCGGCGATACCACGGGGCTTGGGCGGAGAAAAATTTCCACGCGGCCGCGTTGGCGCGGAATTGTTTTTCCTGCGCGGTGGTGAGTTTCGCCGGCGTCTGGCGCTCAAACGCGTAGGTGCCGGTCTTCGCGACATCGCGCGCGGCAAAGGCGGCCAGCCCGGCGGCGTGCATTTTCCCTGCGGCGGTGAGGCGCTCGGCGTGAGCGACGTTTACGTTGCTCCAAATACTCCGCGGCTTCCGCGGGCTGAACCGATGCGTGAAACTGTCGGCATCGAGGCGGTTGACCACGCCGTCGATCCAGCCGAAGCAGAGCGCTTCGAGCACGGCTTCCTGATGGGTCATCGCGACCTTGCCGGAGGCTTTTTTGTAGAACCCGACCCGGAGTTCACCGCTGGCGGGGTGATTTTTCTCCAGCCACACGCGGAACGCGCCGGCCGTAGGAAAGAAAACGGGCGTCACCACCGAAATCAGCGACGGAAAATCTCGGTCGTCGCAATCGTGAGACCGGGGAACAGCGGCGAGGAAAACGACTCGGGCTCGTCGATCAGCGAGATGGGCTTGGTGGCGCTTTCGGCGAAGACGAAGCGCTGGAGCTGGCGGAGTCCCGGATCGATTTGCCAGAACTCCACGGTGCCGACGGCCGCGAAGTGGGCGCGCTTGCGCCGGTCGAGGCCCGCGGTGGACGGAGAAAGGATTTCGACGATAAGGTCGGGTGCGCCGTAAATACCATCGTCCTTGATGCGCGCCGCGTTTTCACGCGCCACGTAAAGGACATCGGGTTGATAGACATTGTGGTCGTCGAGATAGACGTCGCACGGAGCGCCGAGCACGGTGCCTCGAGGATTGTGCCGGACGTAGTCCTTGAGGAGCCAAAGCACATTTGCCTGCACAAATTGGTGAAAGGTATTGGGAGCGGGGGCCACGATAAGTTCTCCCTCGATGAGTTGGTAGCGCTTCCCGTCGGCGGGCATCGACCGGTAATCGGCGGCGGTGAACAGTTCGATTTGCGGCGCGGCCATGGTGGAAAACTGGGGCACGCGCGGGCGGCTGTCAAAGGGCGAATCCCAGTCTTACCTCGTCTGCTCCAGCGGTAGATCGTGGAGCTTCAGCTCGGAATTTTTTTCCGAAAAATAGCGCAACGTCCAGTCGTTCGGAAAAAGGGCGACGGGGTGGTCGAACTTGTCAGTGCCAAAGCTGACACCGCTCGCGACGATGAGACGCGACACGTCTTTCAACAGTGGGTGCGGCTCGATCCACTTGAGGAGCGTCCAAGGCGTGGGCGTGAGGCGCGACTCGGCGTTGTATTCGGCCTGAAGGCGCCACTGCACGACTTCGAATTGCAACGGACCGACCGCCGCGAGGAGCGTGGCGCCGGGCGGGGCGTTGCGCGCGGTGAAGGCCTGCACGACGCCTTCCTGCAGGAGCTGTTCGAGGCCGGCGCGGTAGCGCTTCGCGTCGCCGGCATTGGGATTGGAAATGTAGGTGAAGACCTCCGGCGGAAAACGCGGAATCTCGTCGTAGGCGATCGCCTTGTCGTCGGTCAGGGTATCGCCGATGCCGAGCACGTCGTGACCCACGAGTCCGATGACGTCGCCCGGCCACGCGACATCGACGGTCTCGCGCTCCTGGCCGAAGAGTTTTTGCGAGGAGGAGAGGCGGATGGTTTTCCCGGACTGCTGGTGGGTGACCATCATGTCGCGCTCAAACTTCCCGGAGCACACGCGCACAAACGCGATGCGATCGCGGTGCTTCGGATCCATGTTCGCCTGAATCTTAAAAACGAAGCCGGAGAATTTCGGGTGAGTGACGGGAACAGTCCAATTCTCGATTTTGGATTTTGGATTTTCGATTGAAACCGAGCGCCGCGCCGACGGCGCGATGGAGTCCTTCAAAAAACCGTCGAGCAGAAGCTGGATACCGAAATTATTCACGGCGCTGCCGAAATAGACCGGCGTCTGCTGCCCGGCGCGCACCGCCGCGAGATCGAAGGGATGGCCGGCGCCGTCGAGCATCGCGAGCTGCTCGGTCACCTGGTCGTAGGTGTAGTTGTCGAGCTTCGAGCGGACGATGGGATCTTCTAGGGAGGTGACGTTGACCGGAGCCTGATATTTGCCGCCGGGCGTGCGCTCGAATAGATGCACCTCGCGCGTGCGCCGGTCGAACACGCCGCGGAAGCCGGGTCCGTTGCCGAGCGGCCAGATGACGGGCGAGGATTGCAGGCCGAGCACGGTCTCCAGTTCGTCGAGCAGCTCAAGCGCGTTGCGCGTCGGCCGGTCGCACTTGTTCATGAACGTGAAGATCGGCACGCCGCGGCGGCGGCAGACTTCGAAAAGTTTACGGGTCTGCGCCTCGATGCCCTTGGCGGCGTCGATGACCATGATGACGGCGTCGACGGCGGTGAGGACGCGGTAGGTGTCCTCGGAGAAATCCTTGTGACCGGGCGTGTCGAGCAGGTTGACGGCGAAACCGGAATAATCGAACTGGAGGACGGTCGAGCTGATCGAGATGCCGCGCTGCTTTTCAAGTTCCATCCAGTCGGAGGCGGTGGCGCGCTGGTTTTTCCGCGCGGTCACGGTGCCGGCGAGGTGGATGGCGTTGCCGTAGAGGAGGAATTTTTCGGTCAGCGTCGTCTTGCCCGCATCGGGGTGCGAGATGATCGCGAAGGTGCGACGGCGGGCGATTTCTTCGGCGGGAGACATGGTCGAAGGGAGAACCAACAGGGATTGCGCGGGTGAGGGAAGAGCGAAGTGACGGGGCAAAACACGGGGGCGCATCTCACTTTTCTTGCAGCGGCCGGCACCGGGTGTAGCGCGGTCAGGCGGCATTGCGGCAGACATCGCTGACACATTTGGACAGACATCGCTGACAGGTGGTTTTTAGTTCGGTGTCTTTGAGAGAGATAAATGGGGAGGGTTTAAGGGAGGGGGCGCAGCTCCCCTCCCTTTCGTTCGCTTGGGGGATTGGGTGCGCGCCGGACGCATCCCGGCGCGATCGGCGGGATGGAGCAGACCGATGAGGTGAGGCCCAAGATAGACCTCGGTCCAATCGTCTGGGAGCGGACGCAGCCCGCGCGACTCTCCGGCGAAGGCGCGGCCCAACATCCTTTGGCGTTGGGCCCACCACGCCCGGCCGTTGGCACCGGGTCGGATGGTCGGCCAACTGCAGGGATACGACCAGACGGGCAAGCTCCGCCGCAGGATGCGGGGGCTGGGCCGGTAGCAACTGAGCGGTGGCCGCAGCCCAAGTGCGGCATGTGGCCCGGTCGCGATTGTAATGCAGGCGCCAACGGTTGAAGCGGCGTTGTTGCGCGTGGGCGGTGGCCGCTGGTGGCCGGGCCGTCTCAGCCTTGAGGATCCGATGCATCTGCTCATGCGCGCCATTGTCCTGCGGGCAGCCGGGCCGGCCCACCACCACCTGCAAACCGAGGCGCAGCCACCAGACGGTGAGACTTGACCAGCCGCGCGGACCGTTGCCGCAGAAAGGTGTGCCGTTGTCCATCTGCAGCGCCCGGGGCAGGCCGTGACGGCGGAACAAGGCCGTGAGCACGCGCCGCACCGCCGCATCCGTGGGCGCGGGCAGATGCCGCACCGCGAGCACACAGCGCGACACCGCATCGCGCACGGTGAGGGCCTCAATCCGCCCGCCGTCGGCGGTGCGAAACTTGCCTTTGAAGTCCGGCGTCCACAGATCGTTGGGTCGCCTGACCGCGAGTCGTGCGCTCGCCGGCCACCTGCGGTCCCGGCAACGAACGCCGCCGGTTTCGCCGCGTCAATCCCGCCTGCGCCAGCCAGCGGCCCAGCGTGCGGGGCACGGGCACCCGCGTGTGTGGATAGGCCCGCTTCAGCCACCAGCGCAACTTGTCCGGCCCCCACGTCGGCTGCCGACGGCGCAGCGCCACCAGTTGCACCCGCCAGCGTTGTTGCTGACCGCGCACACAGTGGGGCTGCCGCGTCTTTTCGCCCAGCGCCTTGCTGCCTCCCGCCCGAAAGCGCCGCCACCACTTGTGGCCGCACTCCCGGCTGATCCCGTGCTCTCGGCCCAGCGCCGCGAAGCTGGCTTGTCTGGCCAGCACCGCCTGCACAAATTTCCAGCGCGCTTCTTCTCGCTCACATTCTTTCCACGGCATCCTCCGCACCTACCCTGTCAGCGATCTCTGTCCAAATGTGTCAGCGATGTCTGTCCTTATGCCGCCTGCCCGCGCTTTCCGATCCTACACGGGCAGGCTGCCCGTGCTACGGTGCGGCGCGTTTCGCTCAATGAAGCGCGCAAGAAACTGAGATTCGCCCGAACCACGCGTCGAGGAGGAGGCGAGCGCCACACATTTTTCTGGCGGCACGAAGTATTCGCGTAAAGGTGGCCGCGTGGCCGCCCTTCCTTTCCTCAAGCTCAAACCCAACGCCAAGCCCCGCGTGCTCAGCGGACACCCGTGGGTGTTTGCCAACGAAGTCGAGTCGCTGTTGTCGCCGGAACACGACGGCGAGGTGGTCGAGTGTCGTGACCGGGCGGATCGGTTTCTCGGGAGCGGCATCTACAACTCGAAGTCGCAGATCCTGTGGCGGCGCTTCAGCCGCGAGCATACGGCGCTGAACGCGGCGTTTTTGCGCGGAGCGATCGAGCGGGCGGTGGCGCGACGCACGGCGGAATCGAATCGAAGACTCGTATGGTCGGAGTCGGACGATTTGCCGGGCCTCGTCGTCGATCAATTTGGCGACGCGCTCGTCGCGCAGATTCAGACGGCGGCGCTGGAAAAACGCTCCACCCTCGTCGGCGATGTGCTCGCGGAAGTGGTAAAGCCGGCGGAGATCATTTTCCGCAACGACGCGCCGATCCGGCGGCTGGAGGGTTTGCCGATGGAGGTGCACACGCGCTCGGGACAAACATGGGAGCCACGGTGGGTGACCATTGACGGGTTCGACTACTGGCTCGATTTGCAGCAGGGGCAGAAGACGGGATTTTATTTGGACCAACGTCCGCAGCACGCGGCGGTGGCGAAATATTGCGCGGGGAAGCGCGTGCTCGACGCATTCTGCAACCAGGGCGCGTTCGCGCTGCACGCCGCGCGGGCGGGCGCGCGCGAGGTGCTCGGGCTCGACAGCGCGGAGGATGCGATCGCGGCCGCGAAGCGAAACGCGATCCAGAACCGCGTGGCGGCGAAATTCGAGGTCGCGAACGTCTTCGACTGGTTCAACGACCCGGTGCGCGCGGGCGACGGGTTGTGGGACGTGATCGTGCTCGACCCGCCGCCGTTTGCGAAGTCGAAAAGCGCGCTCGAAGGCGCCTTGCGCGGCTACAAGGAGATCAACCTGCGCGCGCTTCAGCGGCTGGCGCCCGGCGGCGTGCTGGCGACCTACTCTTGTTCCCATCACATGCAGGACGCGGAAATCCGCGGCGTGATCGCCGGCGCGGCGACGGATGCGAAGCGCAAGGTGCGCGTGGTCGAGTGGAGCCACCAGCCGCCGGACCATCCCGTGCTCGTGACGATGATGGAGAGCGAATACCTGCGCGGCTACATCCTGCGCGCGGAGTAGCCCGCGGGCGGTCGAGCGTGAAGCGCGGGCTTGTCTTGATCCCTTGGTCGTCTCCAAAGTAATCGCCATGGGACGTCCAACCAACGCGCTGATTGTCGACGACGAGTCGCACGTCAGGATCTTCCTGCGTTTGCTGCTGCGCGAGGCCGGCATCGAGTCGTGCCAGGAAGCGGCGGACGGTGCCACAGCCCTCGCGATTATCCGGCAGACACCGCCGGAGGTAGTGCTACTCGACCTCAATATGCCGGGCCTGGGCGGGCTCGACGTGCTCGCCAAGATTTCCGAAATAGCGCCGGCCCTGCCGGTGATCATCGTGACCTCGCAGAGTGCGATGACCACGGTGCAGGAAGCGGTGCGGCTCGGGGCGGCCGGCTACATCCTCAAGCAGAGTGCCAAATCCGAGGCGCTCGCCGCGCTGCGCGAGGTGATCGAGGGGATGGACGACGGGGACAATTCGGACGCGGGTTAGCCGGCTCAGTTCGACTTTGACTCGGTTGCGCCTGCGGCGGTAAGTCACGCCCGCCTCAACCTCCCCTGTCGTGAATGCTCCCCTCCGCGGCTCCCCGGCGACGCGCGTTGCGCCGCCCTGCCGCTGTCCGATACGCGCCCGCGCCCTGCGTGAAATCGTGGCCCTCGCCATCGGGCTGGCGCTTGCCGTCGCCGGCAGGGCGCAGATCAATCTGCTCGGGGTGAAAGAAGGCGACGCTGCCACCAAGCAGAAGGCGGCATCCGCAGGACCGGTGCGAAAGGATTTCAAGCCACCCGGTCCGCCGGCGAACGGCCCGGCTCCTTTTCTGACGGAGGCCGTGGACTGGGACATCGCGAAATACAGCAAGTTTTCCGAGCACCTCGTCTATCCGACGAAGAACAAGACGGACGCGCCCTTCTATGATGTGCCGTTCGCCGTCCACGTGCCGTTCGAGGTGCCCTTCGACGGCGGCAGCGTGAGCGTTTTTTTCGACGTCAACATCGTGTGGGACGAACCGGAGCAAAAAACTATTTTTCGTCCTCCCGGCTCCGATCCGCGACCGCTCTTTCCCGTCAACGGCGGCGGATGGAATTTTTACCAGCAGGGTATCTACCGGATCGACGGAGCGACCATCCCGCCGGACACGGTCGTGTGGGAAGTCGATGGCTCGGAGTCACGCCCGATGACGTGGCAGACCGACGCGCCGTTCCCCCTCCTGCTGAACGGCCAGCCGCCCACGCCCGCGCAGAATGGCAGCGTGACGACCAGTATCGCGATCAACAGCACCGTGAGCACCGAGAAACCGCGGCGGCCCTTCACCAACGCACGCGACGAGCACGGAGGTTTTGCGCCGAACCGCCCGCTCGTGTTGCGGCCGGCGAAGCCCGGCTGGTATGCGCTGTGGTTTGCGTTGAGCCCGAAAGTGTGGGCTTGGCCGCCGAAACCGCTGCACGGCGACGACACCCTGCACGCCACCATTTACGTGCATACGATGGTCGCCCGGCGCGAACGCTTCGACGGCAAGGGCGATTATTTCACGCCCGTCGATCTTGAGTATCTCTGGGTGGGCGCGGACAAGCAGCCCGCACGGTCGCTCGATCCGAAGCTCGTCCAATTGCACACCGTTCAGATTCCGCTGGTGTTGCGGCACGACGGCTGGGAATTCGTCCGGGCCGAGGTGCGACGCGCGCGACCGGCGAACGACTTTCTCGACCGCAAGCTGCCGCCGCGCGAGTCGGGCGAGACCACGGGTGCCGTGGTGGAGGCGAGCGTGCAGCCCAACGCGCGCGGCGTCACCGCGACCTACGCCAGCAGTGTCTTCGTGCGCCAGAACCGCTCCAATCCGTTTCCCCGCCAGCCGGTGCGATCCGCGAAGATGACGTGGGACGTGACGTTTCCGACGGAGGTGCTCGATGGCGGGGCCGGCGTGGTGGTCGCCACCGGCGGCCTGACGAAACAGGGCGGCGACGAGGCGTTCCGGCAGCGCAAGCCCGACGATTTCATCGAGGACTACCTTCCCCGCTGGATCGAGCGGCCGGGGCACCCGGAAAAAGATCCCCGCGGCGTCAGCGCGCTCGTGGAGATCATTTCCAATTCCTCGGCGAGAGACAAAGCCGACTACCTGAAGGATTGGGCGTGGAAACTAGCCGATCCCGACGGCGCGCGTTTCTGGCATCCCTGGTCGAATGGCGCGGCACCGACGGGCGGCGGGGAGCAGCGTTTCGGTTTCATCGCGAAACCGATGCAGCCGGATTCCGCCAACACCTGGACGAAGGATCTGCTGCCGATTCTCTACAAGGATCTCGGCCCGCAGCCGCTGCTCTCCATCGACCTCGGCCCGTGGCGGGTCGATGCCCACTACCGGCGAAAAAAGGACGCCGACAAAATCGTCTCGGGCACCCCGACGGCAGGCACGACGGAGGTCGTGAACGAGAAGGACGAGTTTTGGGAATGGTATCCCAAATACTCGCGGCTGCTGCGGCAGAAACTCGGCGACGTGCGGCAGTGGGAGAAGGAGGTCGCGATCGAGCGCGAGCTGATGCAGGAGCAGCGCCGCATTGCGCGGCTGCTGCTGGACGCGTATCAGGCGGCGAACGCTTCCTCCGGTTTCGGCGACTGGTTCGCATCTTCGGGCACGCGGGCGGAATTTTCGGAGGCGATGAAGGCGCGGCTCATTCGCGCCGCCGGGCAGGCCAACACGGAAGCATTTGCGCATCTGTCCGCGATCAAGGAGCGCATCGAAAAATCCCGGCGCGCGCACGAGGAGATCGTCGCCTACATCGACAGCGTGTTTCTGCGTTTCATCGATCGGCACCCGGAGCTGACGCTGTGGCGGCGGCACCAGCGCGCGCTGCTCGAGCAGGTTGACTTCAAGCTGGCCCTTGGGACGGGCGACTTGGGCTTGTTTCAGACGGCGATGGCGCGCGCCAACCTCCAACCCGATGCGTTGCAGCCCGAGGCGCTGGTGGCCATGGCGCAGCTCCAGGTCGAGAACGGCGATGCGGTCGGCGCGCTCGAGAGCCTGCGTAGCGCCGTGCGGCTCGATCCGAAAAACGCGGACGCGCGCGACCGGGTGCGCGACCTCGAGTGCGCGGTGCTCAAAGTGGCGATCGAGAAATCGCAGGGCGCGATCGCCGACGCGCGCAAACATTTCCACAGCTACCTCAAGGAGCGCGGCTTCGGCGACAAGGATCAGGCGTGGGTCGGCGGGATGCGCGCCCGCGGGTTGTCGTCGTATAACGGCGAATCGGCGTGGGCGGTGTTCACGACCGGCGTGACCGGCGCGGTTTCCGGATTGCTGGGCCGCGCCGAGCAGGAAGGGCGCGGGCTCGATGCGACGGAGCGCGACATGACCGTGGCGTTCCTCGGCGTCCACTCGATCCTGCGGCTGCGGATGCGCAACTTCACGCTGGAGGAGATCAAATCGCTTTCGACGTCGCAGTTGCAGGAGGAGCTGACTGCCGGGTCGACGAACGCGCCGACGATGACGCGCGAGCGAGTCCGGGATCTCGGGCTGGCGATCCACAACGCATTTCAACTGCCCGAACTGCAGGCGCTGTTGCGCGAGGATTCGATGGCGCTGCGCGAGGGCCAGAAAAAGGATTATTGGGATCCCAAGGATGTCGGCAATACGTGGGCCGAGTGGGTGGGCGATCTCACGAGTCCGAAAAATCTTGTGATGACGCTCATGCCGATGTCGATCGGGCGCGTCGGCGGCCAGTTGCAGGGCGTCACTTACTGGACGCGGGCGGAGGCCTCCTTCCTGCATGGAGCGGTGCGCACGGGCTATGTCGACTCCGGCACGATGGTCGTGGCGGACATGATCGGCTGGAATCGCGCGCTCGGCGCCATCGGCGGCACGAAAACGGGGGAGAGTTTCGTCAAGCTGCTCGAGCGCAGCCAGCAATACCAAGAGTCGCTCGGGTTCTTCGGGCAGGCCGGCTGGACGCTGGGAAAAATGGTTTCGACGATGGCGCTGCAGGGGCTGGCGGTGCATTCGGCCGAGCAACTCGTCGGGCCGCGGGCGGCGGTCGCGGTCGAGGCGATGCTGCTGTTTGCCGGTGATACGGATCTACTCATCAAGGGTCTCGACGCCGCGCGCATCTCCCGGCAGACGGCGCGCCTCACGCTCGATCAATTCCGGGTGACCGCCGAGAAGCAACGGGAGATGATGCTGCTGATCCAGGAGCAGATGATCGACGTGGAGCACGCCGTGGTGGTGAAACAGAAGGGACTGCGGGCGAATCCGCGCGGCACAGCCGGCGAGGTGGCGGTTAATGCCGGCGAAGTGGCTCCGGTGCTAGGCGGCGGCGCTCCGCGCTCGAAAACCACACCCGTGAAGGCGGGCGGCAAGGGCAGCGGCACCGGTGCGCCCGCGAATCCTCCCGACGGCAACCCGCTCTCGGACCCGCGCCCCGTGATCCCCAATGGCGAACCGGCCAACGACATTATCAACCCGATCCGCGGCGCCGGCGAAGGGTTGGAACAGGGCAGCAACAATGGCGCGAGTGACGCGGGCCGGGCCCTGGCGGGTGATCTCGACGAAGAGGTGCGCGCGCTCGGCCAAAAAATCGACGAGGCCGGCAGCCTGTCGAATAAGCTGAAGGACGTGCCGGTGCCGCCGCCCCCGCCGCCGCGCCCGCTGGCGACCGGGAAATTTGCGCCGCGCGACGCGGGGAGTTACCGGCTGCCCCCGCACCCCGGCAACAACGACAACTGGGTGCGAGCCCAGCGCGCCCTCGACGCGGGAAACTTTCAGGAAGCGGAGGATTTTTTTCTGGCGATGAAGCGCCAGCTCGCGCGCGACGTCGAAAACGTGAAGCCGATCGGCCCGCACGAGCTGCCGCTGGAGTTGCTTGAGCGCAAGATCGCGCAGGCCCGCGCGCTCAAGACCACGCCGATACCGGTCATCAACCGCGAGCTCTCCCGGGAAATCGTCAGCGCCATCCCCGAGACCGAGGTGGAGAAAATCTTGCAGATGCGGAGGGTGGCGCTGGCCCCGGACGATTTGGGTGCTGCCGGCCTGATGTCCTTTGCCGGGGATAAATTCATGGTGAAGGAACTCGCGCCGGGTAAGGGCAAGTTGATCGGCGATGCCGAAGATTTGCTCTGGTCGGTCGAGGCCGAGGTGGTCGGCAGCGAGATTTCCCGGGCGCTCGGAACTCCGACCCCGGGGATCAATGCCAAGGTGAAATGGCGCATGGGCGAGCGCGGACCCGAAATGGAGGCGGCCGAACTCGTTTACCGCCGGGTGATCGCCACGACCGGCACGGGGGAGGTCGTGAGTGGCACGAGCCTGCACAAGCTGACGGACGCCGAGCTTTATTATTGCCGCGATCAACTGGCGGAACAGCGCGTGGTTTCGATTCTCATCGGCGACTACGATCGCAAGCCGGACAACTACATGTTGCTCGGCGGCGTTGTCCACCAGCTCGATTCCGGCCAGGCGGACGTGCGGGCGGAAAAGGCCATCCGGGCTTTCGGCGCCAAGGATTCCCCGATGACGGTGGGCGGCGAATGGGGCAATGATCACTGGTGGAACAAGGCGTTCAAATCCCTCGACGAACCCCGGCCAGACAAGGCGAAGATCCAGCAGATTTTCCTCTCCGAATCCGCGCTGGCCTACGAGCACGCGGCCCCTGCGCTGGCGCGCGTCAGAGATCGGCTGAAGGATCCGGCCAAGCTCGCGGAGCTGCGCGAAACGGTCCGCAATGCCTATCGGATCGTTTATCGTGACCACCCGCGTTTCGTCGGACGCGATCCGCGTTTGCTGGAATTCGAGCTCAACCGGCAGGCCGATGACGTCATCGAGGCGATGAAGGCGCGCCTGCCCGGCGTCGAGGAGGCGATGAAAGACCTGAACCTGCGCACCGGCCTGCCGCGCCCGACCGTGTGGGTGGCACCAAGGTTGCGCCCTGGATTTTTGATTCCGTTTCCAATCCAAGAAAGGATGGCCGCATGAAAAATGTGATGCGAATGCTCGTGCTCGCCACGGTGTTTCTCCCGACGTTGGGCGCGCTCGAAGACGAAGGCGCGCGCCGCGATCAGCTCAGGCGCCTGCGCGGAGCCATCTCTGCCTACGGTATGCTCAACCCCGGCAAGATGCCGGCGAAACTTTCCGAGTTGGTCGACGAGAGTTTGGTCGACGGCCCGGCGGCGTTGCTGCGGCCCGGCAAGGCCGCGACGGTGCCGCCGCGCGCGAAGCTGGATGCGCGCTCGGACTACACGCTTGAGCCGATCAGCGGTGTCGCCGACATCGTTGTGCGGGAGAAAACGCCGCTGCCCGGCGAGAAGGAGGTGTTCGTGATTCTTAAGGACGGCACGATCAAAGCCGTCGCTGCCCCGGCGGATGCTTCACGCCCGATTCCACCTCCGGCCGAACGCGTCGAAGTTGGGAAAGAAGTGCCAGCGCCCAGGGTCACGCGACCGGAGGTCACGACCGAGCCGCTGCTGCCGACGGTGCCAACGCCATCGGTCGGCACTCCGCCGCCTACCACCGTCGCAACAAACAACGCCAAGGCGAACGCACTGTTGCTGACGGGCCGCGTCGCGGAGGCGCGGGCGCTGTTCGCGGCCGCCACTGAAGCCCGGCCGAACTCGGCCGAGGGTTTCATCGGGCTCGGCAAATGCGCCAACCTCCTCGGCGAAATCGACGCAGCGATCGCGGCCTACGAAACGGCGCTGCGGCTCGCGCCGGACACCGCCAACCTCCGCACGTGGCTGGCCGAGTTGTGCCTGGCGAAGGATGACGTGGCGGCGGCGCAGCGCTGGATCGATGAGGAAATAAGGGCGCAGCCGAATTCCGCGTGGGCGTGGTCATGGCTCGCGTCAGTGCAAATGCACACGGGCAAGCGCACGGACTCCCGGCGCTCGCTGGCGCATGCGGCCGAACTGCAGCAGCAGGCCTCGCATTTTCGCTACCAGAACGGCGCGACGCTGCTCGCGCACAACCAGCCCGGCCGCGCGGCCCCGGAGTTCATCATGGCGCTGCTGCTGGAGCCGGAAGGCATCGGGGCGTATTTCCAACTGGGCGACTGCTACCAGCGGCTCGGGCGGAAGGAACTCGCAGCGGAATATTTCCGCCGCTATCTTCAGAGCGATGCGACCAGCGACTGGGCCGCGCAGGCTCGTCAACGACTGCAGCAGCTCGGCGGCCCGCCCTAGCCGCGCGGCGGCCCGATCCTACCGCAGCGTTTTCTCCAGCTCGCGACGGACCGCGCGGAGCTCGTCCACCTGTTTTTGCAGCTCCGCCTTTTCCTCTTTGGTCCGCGCCCGTTTCATCGCTTCGAGAATATCCTTCTCGGCTTCCATGAGTTCGACGCGCTCGCTCGCGACGCGCTTGCGGAATTGGGCGGACTCGCCGCCGAAGATCGCCAGCGGCTTCGCGATTTTCGAATCATTGAGGGCGAGATCGGTTTCAGATGGTTTCAGGTTTTTTCGCTCCCGCGCGATCGCTTCCTCCTGTTTGGCGATCTCGACGTCGAGCACGGTGATGCGCTCCTTCCTGACCTCGACCTTGGGCAGCACGGTGGCGGCCTCCTTGGCGGTTTTGGCTGCATCGGCTTTCGCCGCTTCGCTCGGTGAAGGAGCCGCTGGAGTGGCCGGCGCGGCGGCGGGCGTGGTGGTTGCCGCGGCGGTCGCCGGCTTGGCGGGCGCGGTGGCGGCTTTCTTCTTCGCGTCCTCGGCGATCTTGGCGCGGAGAAGCTCGCGCGGAGTTGGCTTGGCTTCAGGCTCTTCGGCCGCGCGAGCGACATTCGCAGCGAAGGCTGCCAGGCTGATCAAAAAAATGGCGCGGGTTTGCATCGGTGGGAGCGGGCGGAAGGTAACTGGGTGTCGAGGTGTGTCGAGGGTGCAGAAAAAAGGCCGGTTAAGTGACCGGCCTTTTCTGGTAATGTTGCGGGCGATTCGGCTCAGAGCCCCTTCATCTTGCCACCATAGATCGCGCTGGCGCCGAGCTCTTCCTCGATGCGGAGGAGCTGGTTGTATTTCGCCACGCGGTCGGTGCGGCAGAGCGAGCCGGTCTTGATCTGGCCGGCGTTGGTCGCGACGGCGATGTCGGCGATGGTGACGTCCTCAGTCTCGCCGGAGCGATGGGAAATGACGGCGGTGTAGTTCGCTTCCTTGGCCATCTCGACGGCGTCGAACGTTTCCGTGAGCGAACCGATTTGGTTCACTTTCACGAGAATCGAGTTCGCGGTCTTGGTCTCGATGCCCCTTTTGAGGAACGCGGTGTTCGTCACGAAGAGATCGTCGCCCACGAGCTGCACGCGATCGCCGATGGCGTCGGTGAGTTTCTTCCATGTGACCCAGTCGCCCTCGGCGCAGCCATCCTCGATCGAGATGATCGGATATTTTTTCGTGAGCTTCGTGTAGAACGCGACCATGTCGTCGCCGGAGAGAATCTCGCCGGTGGATTTCTTGAAGACATAGTGCTTCTTCTCCTTCACGTAGAACTCGGAGGCGGCGACATCGAGGGCGAGGTTGATGTCCTTGCCGAGCTTGTAGCCCGCGTTCTTTACCGCGAGGGCGATGGCGTCGAGCGCGGCCTCGGCCGACTCGAGTTTCGGGGCGAAACCGCCCTCGTCACCGACGGCGGTGGCGAGACCCTTTTCTTTCAAAACCTTTTTCAGCGAGTGAAACACTTCGCAGCCCATGCGCAGGCCCTCGGAGAACGTCCGCGCGCCCGTCGGCATGATCATGAATTCCTGAAAATCGATCGGGGCATCGGAGTGCGCGCCGCCGTTCATGATGTTCATCATCGGCACGGGGATGACCTTCGCATTCGGGCCGCCGAGATATTTGTAGAGGGGCTGACCGAGGGAAGCGGCTGCGGCGTGCGCGGTGGCGAGCGAGACGCCGAGGATGGCATTGGCGCCGAGCTTCGACTTCGTCGGCGTGCCATCGAGCTTGATCATTGCACGGTCGATACCGACCTGATCGCAGGCGTCGTGGCCGATGAGCGCGGGGGCGATTTTGGCCTTCACGTTGGCGACGGCCTTGAGCGTGCCCTTGCCGCCGTAGCGGGCCTTGTCGCCGTCGCGCAGCTCGATGGCCTCGTGCTCGCCGGTGGAAGCGCCGGACGGAACGGCGGCGCGGCCGAGCGCGCCGGAAGCAAGGCGCACGTCGACCTCGACGGTCGGATTGCCGCGCGAGTCGATGATTTCGCGGGCGGTGATGGCAGTGATGGTGGTGTTCATGGATGGAAGAGCGAAGCTGGGAAAAACGCCGAGCGTGCAGCAAACACAGCGCGGCGCGCGAGCGGAAAAACACCGTGGGCTAGCGGCGGCGAAGTTTCGCGCGGAGATACGGAGCGGTCGGACTTCGTTTCGTTTTCAACAAGCCGGCCAGTTCGCCCTGATACATCAGTTCGCCGCCATCCGGTCCGCCGACCGGGCCGAGTTCGATGATGTAGTCGGCTTCGAGGAGCAGATCGAGATGGTGCTCGATCACGACGACGGTGTGGCCCTGATCGACGAGTGAGTGGAGGACGCCAATGAGTTTCTCGCAGTCGCTCAGGTGGAGGCCGATGGTCGGTTCTTCGAGCAGGTAGAGATTGCGCGGGAGGGTGCCGCGACTGCGCTCGCGATAGGTGGCGAGGCCCGCGGAGAGTTCGGTCACGAGCTTGAGTCGCTGGGCTTCGCCGCCGGAGAGCGTGGGCGAACTCTGGCCGAGCGTCAGATAACCGAGCCCGCAATCGACCATGAGCTGGCAGACCTGCGCTAGTTGCGAATGGAAATCGAAGAACACCGCCGCCTCCTCGAACGTGAGTTGGAGCACCTGGCCGATGTTCTTTCCCTTCCACGCGAGGTCATCGAGCTCCGCACTGTAGCGGGCGCCACGGCAATCGTCGCACGGCAAATAGGTGTCGGGCATGAAGGCCATTTCGAGTTTGATGCGGCCCGCGCCTTCGCACGACGGGCAACGACCGCCGGTGGTGTTGAAGGAGAAGCGGCCCGCGGAGTAGCCGCGGATTTTCGACTCGGGCAACGACGCGAAAAACTGCCGGATGAGATCGAAGATGCCGAGGTAGGTGGCGGGCGTGGAGCGCGGGGTTTTGCCGATGGGTGACTGATCGACTTCGATCACTTGTTTGAAGAGGTGGGCGTTGCGCAGTTCGTCGAAGGCCAGCGTCGTCTTGTCGGACACGAGATCGTCGTTGGTGAAGCCGGTGGCTTTCACGAAGTCGCGGCCCGTGAGCTTCGCCGTTCGCGTCTTGATCGCGTGGGTGGCGGCCGGGTGGAGGAGATCGCGGAAGAGCGTGGATTTGCCCGCCCCGCTCGGGCCGGCGGCCATGATGAGCCGGCCGAGCGGGAGGCGGAGATCGAAACCCTTGAGATTGCGGAAGCGGGCCCCGCGGAGTTCGAGCCACGGCGGATTTTCGATTTTCGATTTTCGATTTTCGATGGGCAGTGGGCGATATGCGCCGCGCAGCGGGTGCATGATGCCCTTGGCGAGAAAGAGACCGGTGAGCGATTTGGCGTTGGCTTTGATTTCCGCCGGAGTGCCGTTGGCCAGAAGTTCGCCACCGTGGATGCCGGCAGCCGGCCCAAGATCGATGATGCGGTCGGCGCGCTCCATGAGTTCCTCGTCATGTTCGACGACGAGCAGCGTATTTCCCTTTTCGCGCAGTGTGATGAGCGTCTCGATCAGTCGGTCATTATCGCGGGCGTGGAGGCCGATGCTGGGTTCGTCGAGCACGTAGAGCACACCGGAGAGATTGGAACCGAGTTGCGCGGCAAGTCGGATGCGCTGGGCCTCGCCGCCGGAGAGCGTCTCGGTCGGCCGGTCGAGCGAGAGGTAGCCGAGGCCGACGTGATCGAGGAATTTGAGGCGCTCTTCGATTTGCGGGAC
>JANXSC010000296.1 GCA_025352845.1 Opitutaceae bacterium | reverse complement strand
CGTAGGTGTTCTTGACCATGCCGGGCTGCGTGCAGGCCTGCCCGAAGAGCGCGGCCTGCTGATCGCCAGCGATGCCCGCGATCGGAATCGCGCCGCCCCACATGTTGCATTCGCCATACACCTCGCTTGACGCGCGCACCGCCGGCAGCATCGCACGCGGCACGCCGAACAGCTTGAGCAACTCGTCGTCCCAGTCGCAGGTCTTCAGGTTGAATAGCATCGTGCGCGAGGCGTTGCTCACGTCGGTCACGTGCACGCGACCACCGGTGAGATTCCACACCAGCCACGAATCGATCGTGCCGAACGCGAGTTCGCCGGCCCGCGCGCGGGCCTTGGCGCCGGGGATGTTGTTTAAGATCCACTGGAGTTTCGTGCCGGAAAAATACGCGTCGACGACGAGGCCCGTCTTGCGGCGAATCATCGCGGCCTTGCCGGCTTTCCGTAACCGGTCGCACGCACCCGCGGTGCGGCGATCCTGCCAGACGATGGCGTTGCCGATGGGCTGGCCGGTCTGGCGGTCCCACACGACGATGGTTTCGCGCTGGTTCGTGATGCCGATGGCGGCGATGTCGGTCGCGGTGAGGTTCGCCTTGCGCAGCGCCTCGGCGGCGACGCCGGATTGTGAGGCCCAGATTTCGTTGGCGTCATGCTCGACCCAGCCGGGTTTCGGAAAGATCTGCCGAAACTCCTGCTGCGCCACGGCAACGATCACGCCTTGGCGATTAAAGACGATGGCGCGTGAACTGGTCGTGCCCTGATCGAGGGCGAGGATGTATTTCATGGAAAGCTCAGGAGTTTTTTTTGACCGCGGATTACACGGATGGCGCGGATAAAGGCATTCGTTGCGTGGATTTCATCCGCGTCATCGGCGTAATCCGCGGTCCAATGGCTTGGTTGGTTTTGATCGAGTGGCGCGCGTTCACCAGCAGCACTTGAACATAAACGCGCCAATCACGCCGCCGATGATCGGGCCGAGGACGGGAATCCACGCATAGCCCCAATCGCTGCCGCCCTTGCCGGCAATCGGCAGCAGCGCGTGCGCGAGGCGCGGGCCGAGATCGCGCGCGGGGTTGATCGCGTAGCCGGTCGGGCCGCCGAGCGAGAGGCCGATGGACCACACGATCACGCCGACGAGGGCGGGCGCAAAGCCCTTTTCAAAACCGCTGTTCGGCACGAGGTTTTCCGGCCGCAGAATCGCAAGCACGCCGAGCACGAGCACGGCGGTGCCGATGATTTCCGTGATGAGATTGGCGAGCGGGCTGCGAATCGCCGGCCCGGTGCAGAAGACGGCGAGCTTGCCGCCTTGGTCCGGCGTGGCGCTCCAGTGCGGCAGATACGCGAGCCACACTACGACCGCGCCGAGGAACGCGCCGATCATCTGCGCGGCGAGATAGCTCGGGACGAGGGCCCAGGAAAATTTCCCGATGGTCGCGAGGCCGATCGTGACCGCGGGATTGAGATGCGCGCCACTGAACGAGTTGACCGCATAGACGGCAACCGTCACGGCGAGCGCCCAGCCCGTCGTGATGACGATCCAGCCACTGTTGTTACCTTTGGTTTTTTGGAGAACGACGTTGGCGACGACACCGTCGCCAAGCGTGATGAGGATGGCGGTGCCGACTAGTTCGGCGAGGAAAGGAGACATGCAGGATGGGGTGGGGGGTGAACGGCGGCGCAGACGGCGCGTCGCAACGAGGCAAACAGCCCGTGGGAAAAAATCGAGCGCCCAAATGCGGGAAACGTTTGCGACGCGCATTATTATTCGGGCATCAGCTCAATTTCTTGCCTGCGTCGCACCTCGTGACGTAGCACGGTCAGCCTGACCGTGCTGGGTCGATCAACGCGGTCAGGCTGACCGCGCTACGTCACTCCGGCACCAGTTCCGGCACGATCGGTTTGCCGATGTCGCGGCGGATCGACTCGAGGTTTTCGCGGATGAGCGCGCCCATCGATTCGCAGCGGAGGTAGTCGGTGCGTTGGTAGTGCTCGGCGAGTTCGGCGCGCAGCGAGTGGATTTTTTCCTGCGGGGCGAGCGTGTCGCGGCTCATGCTGTGCAGGAGCCGCCCGAGCCGCTCCGAGGCGAGTGAGGCGCGCTGGAGCATGAGCGTCTGCTCCTCGCGGCGGTATTGGTGCGCGGTCTCAAGGCGCAGGTGTCGCTGGCAGAAGCGGACGAGCGGCAGGTTGTCCTTGAAAAACTGCGGCAGGTAGAAATTTTTCCGGCCGTCGTAGCTCTGCTGATCGAAATCCATCGCGCGAATCCGCACCTGCGCCTCCTCAAAGTCGGGCGTGACGACCACGACGAAATTGTAGGAGCGCATGTCGCCGAGCAGGCGCACGAAGCAGCGTTCGTTGAATTTCACCAGCTCCTTCGCGACGCGGATCGGTTTCAACTCGGGGCGGCGGCCGAGCCAGTCGGAGATAAAAATATCGCCGGGCACGCCGGCGATGTGCTCCTCGATCAGCGTGTCGCCCTGCGAGAGAAAGTTAAGGCGGTTGGGCGAGAGCAGGTGCTCGAGTTCGATGCCGTAGATGCGCGAGGCATCCGCCTTCTTCACGTAGAAGTAGTCCTGATTGTCGTTGTAGGCATTGACGATTCGCACGCGAAACGGCGTCGAATTCCCAAACGTGCAGAAGTCCACGCGGTCCACGTAGAGGTGGCTCACGACCGAGAGATCGCCGTCCACCTTCAGCCACGCGTAAACTTCCTTCAGCGCCTCGTTGAGCGCGCTCATCTCGGACGCGGGGTAAATGACAGTGTCCCAGAGCGTGGGCTTGCCGGTCTCGTCGGTGAGCGGAATGACTTCCTGAAACGCGCGCAGCCGCGCGTAGGTGACGGGCAGCTCTCGCTCGCGTTTGTAGCGATGCAGGTAGCCGCGCAGGTCCGGGCTGATCGGGAAGCTGGGCTTGCGCTGCGTCGGCAGCGGATTGCGGGTGCCGGGTTCGGCCATTCCGCGGACGCTTGGGTGCGCGCGGAGGCGACGCAACTCCGCGGTGGCCGCCGCTTCTGCACTTGTGCATTTCGCCGCCTGAAATCTAATCCGACTCGTTTTCATGCGCGCTCCTTCCCTCCCGATTTTTTTCCGACTATTGGCGGCGTGGTGGTGTGCGAGTGCCGCGTCTGCGATAGGCGCGCGTGCGGCGGAAGTGGTCGGCAACGTCGAGGTCGCAGAGATTACTCCGCTGGGTGCGACGGTGCGCTGGCGGACGGATGTGCCGACGGGGTCGCGCATCGACTACGGCACCGCGCTGGACAAGCTCACGCAGAAGACGGAGGGCGGCGCGGTCACCGACTCGCACGCCGTCACGCTTACGGGCCTCGTCGCGGGCACGAAATATTTTTTCGCGGTCGGCACCGCGCGGCGGCAGCTCGCGAAGGGCGAGTTCGTCACGGCCGGGGGCGTAACGTCGGCGAAACCCACCGCGCCGGCCGTGAATCAATCGGCGAAGCCCGCGGCAAAATCTCCGCCGTCATCGCCGCCTGTCGTCGCACCGCCGACGCGCCAGACGTGGGGCAACGTCGCCTCGCTCGAGGATCATTTTCAGCGGCACGGCGCCGATGTCGCCGCGAAGAATGCCGACGACTATGCGCGCAAGGCGTGGGAATTCCGCCAGCGCGCGCGCACCGGCGAATTCCTCGTGAAGATCGACGGCGACGGCGTGCAACGTGTCTTCGATCCGAAGAGCGGGCTCTTCGCGGCCTACAATCGCGACGGCACGACGAAGACTTTTTTCAAACCCGACAGCCGCGGCTATTTCGAGCGGCAGCCCGGCAAGCCCGCGAAAGCGATCGCTCCCTGAATCTGAACCCGTGAAGACTCACTTCTGTCCTGTCTGCGCCTGGCCCGGCTTGAAAGAGCTGCCCCGCCCCAAAGCCGGCGGCGGCTCGTTCGAGATTTGTCCGTCGTGCGGATTTCAATTCGGCGTCTCCGACGATGATCGCGGCCAAACCTTCGCGGGCTGGCGGAAAACGTGGGTGAAGGCCGGTGCGCCGTGGGCGAGCAAGGCCCGGCCCGCGCCGACGGGTTGGGATGCGGCTGCGCAGCTCAAACGATTCGGGCGCTGATCGCGCCGCGCGTCAGCGCGCGGGCAGCTCGAACCAGAAAACGCTTCCGCCCCCGGCCGGAAAATCCGCCCCCACGGTGCCGGCCTGCGACTCGACGAGGTGTTTCACAATCGCGAGGCCGAGGCCGTTGCTTTCTTCGCCGCCCGTGGGGCGGACGGAGATGCGCGCATGCTCGCGAAACAATTGCGCGCGCTCGGCCTCGGGCACGCCCGGACCGTTGTCGTGCAGCTCGACGCGCAGATGCGGACCCGCGAGCCGCGCGCGAATCGTCACGCGACCGCCGGGCGGCGTAAACTTGAGCGCGTTGCTCGTGAGGTTCGTGAAGGCCTGGTAGATCAGCGTGGCGTCGCAACGCGCGGGCGGCAGCGATTCAGCGGACTCCGCGGCGAGGGAGATTTGTTTACGCTCGGCGGCGGGCGCGTGCTGCCGCACGACGGCATCCGCGAGCAGATTGAGATCGACGCGCGCGGCCGGACCGGCCTCACCCGCCGAGGATGCGCGCAGTTCGAGAAACGTGTCGATGATCCGGCGCATCTGCGTGGCGGATTCGCCGATGCTGCCGAGGTGGCGCGTGAGATCGGCGGAGCCGCGCGCGACGGGCAGGCGCCGCGCCAGCTCGCCCGCCATGAGGATCAGGCAGAGCGGGTTGCGCAGATCGTGGCCGGCGATGCGCATGAAGCGTTCCTTGAACGTGAGCTGCACCTCGAGTTCGCGGCGCAGCCGGCGCAACGTGAGATGCGTGCGCACGCGGGCGAGTGCCTCCTCGTGCTCGATCGGCTTCGTGATGTAGTCCACGCCGCCCGCGGTGAAGGCCTTCACCTTGTCCGCGGTCTCGTTCAGCGCCGTCATGAAAATCACGGGCACAGCGGCCGTGCTCTCGCGGGCCTTGAAGCGCCGGCAGGTTTCGAACCCGTCGAGGCCGGGCATCATCACATCGAGGAGGATCAGATCGGGCTGGGTTTGCGCGGT
>JANXSC010000293.1 GCA_025352845.1 Opitutaceae bacterium | reverse complement strand
CCTCACCCCGCGGGCTGCGGCGTGGTTAGCCGGAAAGTCGCGGGGTGAGGGCACCCCGCCTACACCAGCGCCAGCGGGCCGCCGCTACAGAGTTCGCGCTTGCCGAAGGTCTCGATGCGATGGCCAGCGCCGTGGGCGAGGGCGAGGTGGAGGCGGTTGTGCGGGATCTTGTCGAATTTCAGCGCGCGGCCCATGTCGAAACCGAAGCCGCCGCCGAGGAGGACGAACGGGATGTTGTCGAGCGTGTGGCTGTTGCCCTTGCCGAGTTCGTTCGTCCACACGATTAGCGTGTGGTCGAGCATGGAGCCGCCGCCGCCGGGCTCGGGGGAGGCGGCGAGCCGGTCGGCGAGGTAGCGGATTTCGCCGGCGAACCACGTGTTGATCTTGATGAGCTTTTTCTGCGCGGCTTCGTCGGTGTCGGGCTCGTGCGAGAGGCCGTGGTGGCCATCCGTGATGTCGAGCCAGTTCATCCGCGCGCCGCCGACGGACTTGGTGTATTGGAGCGTGGCGACGCGGGCCATGTCGTTGACGAACGAATTCACGAGCAGGTCGATCTGCATGCGCGAGAGGCGGGGGACGTTGTCGTTCTGGTCGGCGATGCCGCGCTCAAGGTCGGGGGCGGCCACGCGGAGGGATTGGTCGGCGTTGGTGGCGATCTCGCGCTCAAGCTGGCGGACGAGCGCCTCATGCTGCTCAAGCACGCGTCGATCCTCGGCGCTGATCATCGTGCGCACCTTGGCGAGCTCGGCCTTCAACGGATCGAGCACGCTGCGCAGGCTCTCGCGGTCCTTGAGCTGGCCGTAGAGTTTCTCGTGCATCTGATACGGATCGGAAATCGGCGCGACGGGTTGGCCGGAGCCGGCGTAGGACATGCGCGTCCACGGGTCGGCGCGGTCCTGCACGCCGACGCCAAACTCGAGCGAGCCGAAACGCGTGCGCGTCTCGGCGCGGCCCTGGAAAAAGTTTTTCAACTCCTGATCGATCGAGATGCCGCTCGCCCAACCGGCGGGGATCGATTTGCCGCCGCCCTGGATGTTGCCGGGGAGCAGTTCGATGCCGGTGAGCAGGCAGCTCATGCCGCGCATGTGGCCGTCGCCATCGCCGCGGACCTTGTTGGAGAGGCCGTGCAGCGTGAGCATCCGGTCGCGATACGGTGCGAGTGGGGAGAGGATTTCTTTGAGTTGAAAATCGCGGCCGGTTTCGTCGGGCCAGAACGCGGGCGGGATCGTGCCGTTGGGCGAGAAGACGACGATGAGCCGCTGGCGTGGGCGCGTGGGTGCGGCGAGCGCGAGGCTGGGCAGGCCCACGATGAATGGCAGCACGGCGGCGGAGAGGCCGGCTTGGCGGAGGAATTCGCGGCGGTGCAACGGGGTCATGGCGGAAGGGTGGCAGTGTGCGGATTGGTTGGGCGGGAGGCGATAGCGGAGTTGCGGGAGGCGCGGCGGAAGGACGACTCGCGCTTCGAGGCGGCCCTCGCGAAGGCGGGTCCGACATCGTGAAGAGGGCCGCGGGTGGATTTGTTTTTCGAGAGGTCGAGGGAACCGGTTGAACTTTTTCGAGGCCCAGCCGCGGGGTTGACTCGCGCGGCCGGGCGCGCAGCGTTTCCGCCATGAACGTCGCACTGCCCGACGCGCCCGCCGCCAAACTCACGGCCCCGGAAGCGCGTCTCGCCCTGGCAGTGTGGCTTTACCAGGTGGAGCGGCTTTCGTTCGGCGATGCCTGCGCTCTGGCGGCGATCCCGTTGCGTGAATTCGAGGCCGAACTTTCCCGGCGCGGTATTCCGCTGGGCTACAATCTCGCCGAACTGTCGAGCGATGTCGCCGACCTGCGCGCGCTCGGGCACCTGTGATCGTCGTGGGCGACGCGTCCGCGCTTATCGCGCTGCATCAGATCGACGGGTGGCCGGTGCTGCCGCGGCTTTATGGCGAAGTCCATGTGCCCGAAGCGGTGTGGCACGAGGTCTTCTCGGCCGCCCGGTTCTCCGCGGTCAGGCCAGTGCCGCCGACTTGGTTAGCTGCGCCATGCAACGCCTTCGCACCCGACAGCGATGCCGGAATTGGACTCGCTCGATGCGGGTGAGGCCGACGCCATCCGGCTCGCCCGCGAGCTGCCGGCGGACCTGCTGCTCATCGACGAAATCCGCGGGCGGGCCGTCGCGCAGCGGCTGGGGCTCCGCATCACCGGCGTCGTTGGCATTTTGATCGACGCCCGTCGCCGCGGGTTGATTCCCTCATTGGCCGTGGCGCTGGCTGGACTGCGGGCGCACCGTTTCTGGATGAGCGATGCGCTCGTGCGGGAGGCGTTGCGTCTGGCCGGCGAAGACGAAGTGGGCTCAGTTGCGCCGTAACGCGGCGAAGGAGGAGCGGGGTTGGGCATTAGACGCCGAGCAATTCAATCTGGCGATCAGTCGGCCGACCGCCGGCGTGGAAATCGAAAACAATTCATGGTGGTGAGCCTGCGTGCAGCGCGGCGAGCGTGGCAATTTCGGCCATGAGTTGGCGGAGGTGGTAGCCGGACGCGATGAAGGAGGCGCGGAGACGCACCAGCGTCTCGGGGCCGTAGGCGCGGGGGGACTGCTTCACGAGGTGGTGAAAAAGCTGCTCGATGAAAGCTTCGTTGGCGTGCTGGTTGGCGAGGGCGAAGTCGGCCACATCGCGCGCGCTCGCAAGGCGGACCGCGGGGTTTTCATCGTCGGCGTAGTCGCTCGCGGCGTCGATGGGGCGGCCGTTGTCCGTATTGCGGTAGCGGCCGACGGCGTCGAAATTCTCGAGGCTGAAGCCGAGGGGATTGATGACGGCGTGGCAGCCCTGGCAATTTTCGGAGCGCGTGAGCTTGGTGACTTTCTCACGCATCGTCATCCCGTGCTCGAACGACGTCTCGTCAAAGGTCTGCGCTTGGGGCGGCGGCTTGAGCGCGCGGCCGACGATGCTGCGCGTGAGAAACACGCCGCGATGGATCGGCGAGCTGGTGGCTTTGTAAGAAAGCGCGGCGAGCAGATACGGATGCGTGAGCACACCCGAGCGCTGGCCGGCGGGTGCAGCCGCGGCGGCAAACTCGCCCGTCGGCGGTGACGGCAGGCCGTAGAACTGCGCGAGGGGCGCGCTGACGAACAGCTTGTCGGAAAGCAGCAGCTCGCGGAAATCGGAGCGCTCGCTCCATACCACATCGTCCACGAAGAGCCCGACCGACGCGCGCAGATCGTCGATGATCTCGGGGGTAAAGTCGGGGAAGAGCGCGGCGTCCTTCGCCAAATCCTCGACGAAGCGGAGCTGGAGCCAGTGTTGGAAAAATTCGCGCACCTTCGCGCGAGCACGCGGATCGGCGAGGAGGCGAGTGGCTTGCGCGGAAACTTCTTCCCGCGTGCGCAGCCGGCCCTCGGCGGCGACCTTGGCAAGCGAGGCATCGGGGGCAGAATCCCAGAGGGTGAACGCGAGACGCGAAGCGACGGTGTTGGCATCGGCGGTGGCATGGGCGTCTCGCCCATGAGATCCCGAAACGACGGGCGGGACGCCCGTGCCACTTTGGGCGGCATGCGGGATTTCGACGTAGAGAAAATGCGGCGATTTCAGGGCGAGCAGCACGACGCGGCGGAGGCCGGTCTCGGCATCGGGCGCGGCGCGGAGGAGGTCGGTCACGTTGCGTTTCAGCTCCTCGGGTGCGAGCGGGCGGCGAAACGCGGTGGCCACGAAACGGGCGGCGAACGTTTCGATTTTCTTCGCCCGGTCGGGGTCGTTGGCGCGCGTGCCGGCGAAGCGGTCGAGGCGCTTCACGACGTGGTTCGCGACTTCGAAGGCGGCGCTGGTCGTCGCCTCGTCCCACGCCTTGGAAACAGAGATGCTGCGCTCGTAGTCTTGGCTGCTGTCGTCGGCGGGAAACCGCGTGGCGACGACAAATGTCGGCGCGACTTTCGCCGGCGAAAGATTCCGTGCGGGGATCGGGCGTTCGCTGCCGTGCGGTGGTTTCCAGCGGAGCGCGAGCGAAGGCACGACGGGCGAACCGGTTTTTTCCGGCAGCGCCCAATAGTCGATCGCGATGGGGTAGGTGCGGCCGCCGAGAAGGCGGAGCGTGACGCGGTGGTCCGGGTTGAGCGGGTTGGAGACATTGACGTCGAGCGTGGGCTCCGCGCCGTTGCGCTGGTCGGCCTCGGCGTTGATCCAGACGCGGACGCTGTTCGGCGTGCGGATGACGAATTCGTGGTCGCCGGTTTCTTCGGCGACGATGGCGCCGCGCCACTGCACGGAGAAACCGGAGGGCGGCTGCGCGGCGTTGGGGTCGG
>JANXSC010000292.1 GCA_025352845.1 Opitutaceae bacterium | reverse complement strand
TCTTCCGAGTCCGTTGGCGAAGGTCACCCCGACAAGGTGGCCGACCTGATTTCCGACAGCGTGCTCGACGCGTGTCTCGCCCAAGATCGCACCAGCCGCGTCGCCTGCGAGACGATGGTGAAGTCGAACATGGTGATCCTCGCCGGTGAGATCACCACGAGTGCGAAGTTGAACTACGAGGCCATCGTGCGCGCCGCGATCCGCGACATCGGCTACGTGAACAACGACGACGTGTTTCACGCCGACACCGTTTTCATCAACAACTACCTCACGCGCCAGTCGCCGGACATCGCGCAGGGCGTCGATGCGAAGAAGGCCAAGGGCAAGAAGACCGCCGAGCAGGGCGCGGGCGATCAGGGCATCATGTTCGGCTACGCGTGCAACGAGACGCCCGAGCTCATGCCGACGCCGATCATGTTTGCGCACCGCCTCGGCCGTGAACTCACCAAGATTCGCAAGTCCGGCAAAGTCGCGTGGCTCCGCCCTGACGCGAAATCCCAAGTCTCCGTCCGCTACGTCGACGACAAGCCGGTCGATGTCGTCAACGTCGTCATCTCCACGCAGCACACGCCTGACGTTTCGCACGGCGAGATTGAGTCCTACTTGATCGAAAACGTCGTCCGCAAAGTCATTCCGGCGCGGATGCTCACGTCGAAAACACAATTTCTGATCAACCCCACCGGCCGCTTCGTCGTCGGCGGGCCGCAGGGCGACTCCGGCCTCACGGGCCGCAAGATCATCGTCGATAGCTATGGTGGCTGGGGCCGCCACGGCGGCGGCGCATTCTCCGGCAAGGATCCGTCGAAGGTCGATCGCTCGGCCGCCTACATGGGTCGCTGGGTCGCGAAGAACATCGTGGCCGCCGGCCTTGCGACGCACGCCGAGGTGCAGTTCGCCTACGCGATCGGGCACCCGCGTCCGGTCTCGCTGTGCGTTGACACGTTCGGCACCGGCACGGTGGCCGATGAAAAGATCACCAAGGCGGTCGGCGAGGTCTTCGCTTTCAAGCCCGCCGAGATCGTGCAGCAGCTCAACCTGCTCCGCCCGATTTACCGCGAGACGACGAACTACGGCCACTTCGGCAAGAAAGGCATGCCTTGGGAATCCACCAGCAAGGCCGCCGCGTTGAAGGCCGCCGTCTAATTTTTCCAGCCCTCGAATTTTCCCAACATGGCCACCACTAAGAAAAAAATTTCCGGCAAAGCAACCGACTACCACGTCAAAGACATCGCGCTCGCCGAGTGGGGTCGCAAGGAACTCTCCGTCGCCGAGCACGAGATGCCCGGCCTGATGTCGTGCCGCAAAAAATTCGGCCCATCGAAGCCGCTCGCCGGCGTGCGCGTCACCGGTTCGTTGCACATGACGATTCAGACCGCCGTGCTCATCGAGACGCTGAAGGAACTCGGTGCCGATGTCCGCTGGTGCTCGTGCAACATTTTCTCCACGCAGGATCACGCCGCCGCCGCGATTGCCGCGACGGGCACGCCGGTCTTCGCGTGGAAGGGCGAGACCCTCGAGGAATACTGGGACCTTACGCTCCGTGCGATTTCGTTTCCCGGCGGCAAGGGCCCGCAGCTCGTCGTCGATGATGGCGGCGATGTCACGCTCCTGATCCACAAGGGCTGCGAACTCGAAGAGGGCAGCGATTGGGTCAACACCAAGTCCGGTTCGCACGAGGAACAGGTGATCAAGAACGTCCTCAAGCGCGTGCACAAAGAAGACCCGAAGCGCTGGACCAACATCGCGAAGGAATGGCGCGGCGTCTCCGAGGAGACGACGACCGGCGTGCACCGCCTCTATCAAATGCTCGAGAAGGGCAAACTCCGTGTGCCCGCGATCAACGTGAACGACTCCGTCACGAAATCGAAATTCGACAATCTCTACGGCTGCCGCGAGTCGCTCGCCGACGGCCTCAAGCGCGCCACCGACGTCATGATCGCCGGCAAGGTCGCGTGCGTGTGCGGCTACGGCGATGTGGGCAAGGGCTCCGCGTTTTCACTCAAGGGTTTTGGCGCGCGCGTCATCGTCACCGAGATCGATCCGATCAATGCGTTGCAAGCGGCGATGGAAGGCTTCGAGGTCAACACCCTCGAATCCACGCTCGGCACGGCCGACATCTACGTCACGACGACCGGCAACAAGGACATCATTACGCTTGAGCACATGCGGAAGATGAAGGATCAGGCGATCGTCTGTAACATCGGCCACTTCGACAACGAAATCCAAGTCGACCTCCTCAACACGTCCGACGCGAAGCGCACGAACATCAAACCGCAATACGACCTCTACACCTTCCCGAAGGGCAACAGCATCTACATGCTCGCCGAAGGCCGACTCGTAAACCTCGGCTGTGCGACGGGCCACCCGTCGTTCGTGATGTCGAACAGCTTCACCAACCAGACGCTCGCGCAGCTCGACCTCTGGAAGAACAAGGACACCTACGCCATCGGCGTCTATCGTCTGCCGAAGCACCTCGACGAGGAAGTCGCGCGACTCCACCTCGAGAAAATCGGCGCCAAGCTCACGAAGCTCACGAAGGAGCAGGCCGCCTACCTCGGTGTGCCCGTCGGCGGGCCCTACAAACCGGAGCACTACCGCTACTGAGCGGTTGGCGTATTTTCGGTTTCCTGCTGTTTCTGCCGAACCGCGGGTCTCGCCGCGCCGTAGCACGGGCAGCCGGCCCGTGTTGTTCATGAAAGCGTGGTCAGGCTGACCGCGCTACGGGATTCACGACGGCGACGCCTGGGGCGTCGCCTGCGCGATGGTGCGCACGGGAAACGGCAGCGTCGTGTCGCCGACTTCGTAGTCGGTGAGCAGCGAGAAGCGAAACGTCGTGCCCTCGTCCGGCTTGCTGTCCACGGAGATCGTGCCGCCCATCAGCTCGCAGAGACGCTTTGAAATCGCCAGGCCCAGTCCGGTGCCGCGGCGGCGGCGCTCTGCGGAGACATCGACCTGGCTGAACGGCTTGAAGAGTTTCGCCACGTTGTCCTCCGAGATGCCGACACCGGTGTCCGACACGGCGAAAAACAGCCGCAGCTCCCGGCGCGTGTGGCGCAGGCCGACACTCTGGCCGCGCATACAGGACACATGCACACGGATGCCGCCGCGCTCGGTGAATTTGAACGCGTTGCCGACCAGGTTGACGAGGATCTGGCGGAGGCGGGCTTCGTCGCTGTTCACGATCACGGGCACATCGGGATCGATATCGGCGCTGACGGTGAGGCCGGTCGTGCGCGAGCGGGGTTGGAAAAAGGCCACGACCTCCGCGATGGATTTGTGCAGCGCGAAGGGCGACGACTCGATCTCGATTTTCCCCGCCTCGATTTTCGAGAGATCGAGGATGTCCGTGATCAATTTTTCCAGCGCCTGGCCGCTCGACATGATGATGGCTACCTGTTCGCGCTGCTCGAGGGAAAGCGGCGAGTCGGCGAGAATTTGCGCGAAGCCAATCACGCCGTTGATCGGAGTGCGGATTTCGTGGCTCACCATCGCGAGAAATTCGCTCTTCGCGCGATCCGCCGCCTCGGCGGCTTCCTTGGCGCGAAGCAACGTGGCCTCGGCATCCTTGCGCAGCGTGATGTCGTGGCCCACGGCCTGAAATTCCAGCGTGTGGCCCGCCTCGTCCTTAATCGCGCGCTGCGTCCACATCAGCCACGCGTGGCGGCCGTCGGCAAAATCGAATTCGTGTTCGAAGGTGCGCACGGCTTCCACGGCGGACTCGGCGGCGGAGAAAAAAGGAAACGGCTGCCCGACGAGCTCGGGGCGCTTGCGACCGTAGGCGACGGCGTAAGCGCCGTTCACGAACGTGAGTTTCCCATCGACGCGGTAGCGGCAGATCAGATCCACCTGATCCTCGACGATGCCGCGGTAGCTGGCCTCGGTTTTTTGCAGCGTCTGCGCCATGCGCTCGATGTTGCGCGCGAGGCCGATGACCTCGTCGTGATCGGGTTCGAGGTTGGCGGTCGCATCCTCGATTTCCACCGTCGTGCGCAACGCCCGGAGCCGCTGCATGAGAGTGCGATCCCACACGTAGCCGGCGAGCAGCAGGAGCACGCTGCCGATAATCGCGAGCGCGAGCACGTAGTAGGAAGTCCCGAGCTTCTCCCGTAATTCCTCGTCGATGATCACAGCGACGAGGGCGACGACCAGGCTGAACGCGAGCGCGAGAATGAGGAAGGTTTTGCGAGACGACGACGCGGGCATTTTCGCGAGGCAAGCCCGCGCCTTGGGCGAAGTCTATGAAAAACCCCCGGCTCACGGATGGTTTACACTTCCGGTTGAAGGGTGTGCAACGCGGGCAGGCGCGCCAGCTGCGGCACGGCCCGCGCGATGACTCCGACGACTATGATCGTGCCGATACCGCCCCACACCACCGCTCCGACGGGTCCGATGAGCGCCGCCATCATGCCCGCGCGCAACGCGCCAATTTCATTGGAAGAGCCGATGAAAATTTGATTCACGGCCGTCACGCGCCCGCGCAGGGCGTCCGGCGTGAGCAACTGCACGAGCGACTGGCGCACGACGACGCTGACGTTGTCGAAGACCCCGGTGAAAAACAGTGCGACGAGCGAGAGCCAGAACCAGCGCGAAAATCCAAACACGATGATCGCCACGCCGAAACCGACGACCGTCCAAAGCAAAGCGAGTCCCGGCCGCGCCAGCGGGGCGCGATGCGCGAGCCACACCGCCATCACAAACGCCCCGAGCGAAGGCGCCGCGCGCAGCCACCCGAAACCGATTGGGCCGACGTGGAGGATTTGATCGGCGTAAACGGGGAGCAGCGCGGTCGCGCCACCGAGGAGCACCGCGAAAAGATCGAGGCTGCTCGCACCGAGGATGACTTTTTTCCGCCAGATGAAATCGGCGCCGGCCAGCACGTCGCGCCACGTCCGCCGCGTGGCCGCACGTTGCGGCGCGGTGAAATAAGTCACGCGGCCGAGCGCGATCAGGAAGACAAGTTCGAGCACCGCGCCGAGCGCATAGACGGTGGCGGTGCCGATCCACGCGATGAGAAATCCGCCGAGCGCGGGTCCGGCGACGGTGGCGATTTCAAAGGCGCTCGCGCTCCAGGTGATCGCGTTGCCCAGCGCGGAGACGGGCACGAGCAGCGGCGTGATGCTCGAGCGCGCGGGCCAGATCAGAATGCGCGCGCAGGCGTTCGCGAGCAGGAGCGCGAACACGAGCGGCAGCGCCGGTTCGTCGAAGTGGAGCTGATCGATCGCGGTGTGCCGCTCGAAGACGAGCGCGATGCCGCGCAGTGCGGAGTTCACGGCGTGGAGTGGCGCAAGGGCCGGCACCGCGGCGGGCCAGATCGCCACAACGGCGAGCGCGCCATTCACGAGCACGATTGCGACCGTGCCGAGGGCGATGAGCCGGCGGCGGTCGTGATTATCGGCCATCGCGCCGGCCGGCAGCGAGAGCGCCAGCAGCGGCAGCACGTTGATCAGTCCGACGAGACCGAGCGCGGTGGAGGAATGCGTCCATTGGTAAACCTGCCAGATCGCCGCCGCCGTGACGGCCTGCCGCCCGACCAGCGCGCAGAAACTGCCAGCGAGGTAATCGCGAAAGTTCCGCACGCGCAGCGCCGCGTAGGGATCGTGCGGCTGAGCGATGGCGGAACTCGAGGACATGCGTCGCGCGGAGCGACACAAATATTTCCCGCGGTGGCGAGCCGCTTTGCGCCGGCGGCGCTAGCGCGACGCGATGCTGGCGAGCCGCGAGACGAGCATCTCCTGCGTGAACGGCTTGCGCAAAATCGCGACCTCGCCGATCCCGCGCAGCCGCTCGAACACGTCCTGCTCGCTGAAGCCGCTCATGACGAGGGCCGGGATCGCGGGCGACTCGCGGCGGATGATTCGGAGAACCTCCGCGGCGTCGAGGCCGGGCATCGTGAGATCGAGGAGGACGGCAGCGAAGGCCTTGGGCGTGGCGCGGAATTTTCGCAGGGCGTCGTCGCCGTCGACCGCGAGCACGGTGGTGAAGCCGCGGCGGTGCAGAATGGCGGCGGCGGTTTCGAGGACGACGGGCTCGTCGTCCGCGATCAGCACGTTGCCCCCCTTGCATGAAGTTTGCAGCGGGACGGCGTTCTCCGCCGCCGCATGAGCCGCGGGGTTCGCCGCTTTTGCGACTGGCAAAAAGACCCGGAACGTCGTGCCGCGCGCCGTCGTGCTTTCGACGGTGAGTGCGCCGTGGTGCGCGCGCACGATGCCGAGCACGGCCGCGAGGCCGCGGCCGGCGAACTTGGTGGTGAAAAACGGATCGAAAATGCGGCCGAGCGTGGCGGCGTTCATGCCGCGGCCGGTGTCGGCGAGCGCCTCGGGTAGGCGACATTCGACAGCACATCGATCTCGCCGGCGCGGAACTGGCGGAGGAGCTCGGCCCAGGGCGCGACGACGGGTAGGACTGTGAATTTCATTTCCGCCGCGATCGCCTGCACCACTTCGACGGCGAATCCAGCCACCTTCCCGTCCGGCTGGACGAGTGACAGCGGCGCGGCGGCCGGCTCGATGCCGACGCGCTCACCGCCGGCTCGGCGGCGCGCGCGATTCCGCCGGGAGCGAATGACAGCGAAACTCCGAGCGCGGCGAGAATTGCTTTGAACCGCCGGAGCGGCGTCCTACACAAGCCCGTTTCGGCAATGCGAAGCACAGTCAAAATCAGGTTCATGGTGGCAGCGTAGGATCGACCTCTTCGTATCGGCCACCCCCCCCCAACCTTACATGAACCTTCCGCTGCGGCTGGTGTTTCTCGGTTCGGACGCCATCGCCTTGCCCTTGTTAAATTGGTTTGAAGCCGAGGGGCGGGCGCTCGCGCGGGTGGCGGCGGTCTTTACCCAACCGGATCGGGCGGTCGGCCGCGGGCAAAAAATTCAGGCCAACGCGATCAAAAGGTGGGCGCTCGCGCGGGGTCTGTCGGTTTTCCAACCGGAGAAACTCACCGAAATCGAGCGCGCCGACCTCGCCGCCGTCGGCGCCGATGTCGGGCTGGTGATGGCTTATGGTCATATCTTGCGCGATGACTTCATCGGCACGCTGCGATTGGGGATGCTCAATCTCCACACCTCGGTTCTGCCAAAATACCGCGGAGCCTCGCCGATCCAGAGCGCGATCGCCAGTGGAGACGTGGCGACTGGCGTGACGCTGATGCGGATTGTGCGGCGGCTGGATGCGGGGCCGGTGGTGGATATTGAGACGGTGAGCATCGGCGCACTCGATACCGCGGCGGAGATTGAGGCGCGGCTCGGGCGGGCGTGCGTGCCGCTGCTCGCGCGGGCGTTGCCGCGACTCGCGGCCGGCACGCTGGCATTCACGCCACAGGACGACGCGGCGGCGACCTACTGCCGGAAACTGACCAAGGAGGACGGCGGGCTCGATTTCGCCGCGTCGGCGCGGGTGCTCGCGGCGCGCATCAATGGGCTTTTCCCATGGCCCGGCTGCGCCGTGGAGATCGGCGGCCAGCCCGTGAAACTGGGACTCGCCGATGTGGCGGACGTGGTGGGGCTCGCGTCGGGCGAAACGCGAGCTGTGCCCGGAAGCGTGTTGGGCGCGGATGCGGAGGGGTTGCTCGTGCAGACCGGCGAGGGAACGTTGCGCTTGCGCCGTCTTCAGCGACCGGGCGGGAAGATGCTCGCGGCGGCGGAATTTCTGCGCGGGTTTCCCATGCCGGCCGGGGCGCAATTGGCGTCGCGCCCGATGCCGGCGCTCGTGACGACGCGATGAGTCGTCATGTGAATCGCAAATCCTCCTGACAGCGCAGAGGCGCCGCCCCGTAGGCCGCGTGTCTTGCACGCGCCTTTCCGCGCTATGGCGTCTGCAAGACAGACGCCCTACGGCGCGCGGCCGGCGGCGGGCGTGCGGGCGGTCTTGATTTTTTCGCGCGCCTCGGCGGGAACGTCGATGCGGCTGACAGGCACGTAGGTGAGGATGACGATGCGCTGGTCGCTCACCGGAATCGAAATGCGCGCGCGAGTGGCACGGCGGGTGGCCTCGACTTTCACCTCGTAGTCGCGGATCACGCCGTTGCGGAGATTCATGGTGACGGTGACGCTGGAGCCGGGCTCGTCGTCGGTGGCGTTGGGTTTGCCCGGATCGCCGCCGCGGCTGCGCAGCCGCGCGATGTAGCTGTCGCCGGTGAATTCGAATTCGCCGGCGCTCTTCAGAAACGGCACCAACTCTTGATCCGGCCGGCGGATGTCCGGCCGATCGGCACGGCGGAGCCACTGGAAGCGCGGCGTCGGCGTCTGGCCGCGCATGCGCTCCTCGGCCTGCGCAGTGAGAATCTCGCGGTCGGTGAGCCAGCCTTCGGGCGTGAGCGTGACCATCGCGCCATCCGCGGCGATCACGGTGTCGAGGCGCAGGCCGTCGGACCACTCGCGGCGGATGAGCATGTCGCCGTTGCGGTCGAGCTGGCCTTTCATGTTTGGCGACGTGCTTTGCTGCACGCTCGTGACCGTGCCGCGCTTGGTTTCGAATTGCTGTGCGACCGGACCGGGGTCGGCGTTGATGGTCTCCCACGAATAGCTTTTCTGATCGCGCAGATATTCCAGCGCGGCCGCGAGCGCGGCGGGCGGGGCGGCGTTGCCCGCGGAGGCCAGCGCGAGGGCGAGGAGGGGAACGCGGGCGACGGCAAACATGGGGCGGGGGAGGAGCGAGGGAACGCGCTCATCGTCGCGACCCGCGGTGGCGCGTCAATGTCGGGCTACGGCCACAACCCGCTTGTTTTCGGGAAACGATTCCGCAAGCTGCGCGCTCATGTGGAAAAGTCTGCTCGCGGCGGCGCTCCTCGTTCCCGCCGCCCTCGCCCAAACCTCCCCGCAAATCGAACTCGCCAATTTGCGCGAGGACGTGCGCGGGCTCACTCAGCGCGTCGGTGAACTGATGCTACGCCTCGAACAACTCGAGCGCGAAAATGCCGAGCTGCGCCAGCGCGCCGGCGCGGCGGACAAGCACCAGATCACCCTCACACAACTCAACGACGCGATCGCCGACGCGAGCCGGACATTGCGCGCCGCGATCGCGACATCGAAGACCGAGACGTTGCAGCAAGTCGGCACGCAGCTGGAAAAACTGGGCAAGCAAACCAACGCCGCGCTCGACGCGCTCGCCAAATCGCACGCCACGCGCCCCGCCGTGCAGACCACGTTTGCCGAGGATTACGCCAAGGAAGGAGTGAGCTACACCGTGCAGAAGGGCGACTCGCTCGCGCTCATCGCGAAGAAGACCGGCGCGAAGCAGCAGGACATCGTCAACGCCAACAAGCTCGCCGATCCTTCTCGCATCACGGTCGGTCAGACGCTCTTCATTCCCGGAGGAAAATAAAACCCCATGTCGGTAGCACCCAAATCCCGTCTCGGCCGCGGACTCGGCGGCCTCATCGCCGCCGCGAAACCGGCCACACCTCTAACCGTTGCGCCCGCGTCCGCTGATGCAGCGGCTCCCACCGCTGCGTCCGCTTCGCCGGCTGCATTGCCCGCCGCAGCGGCACCGGCGCCCGCGAAAACCGGCGCGCCCGGTTATCTTGAAATCGCCGTCCACCTGATCGAGCCGAGTCCTTATCAGGCGCGGCGCGAAATCTCCCCGGCCCAGCTCCGCGAGCTCGCCGAGAGCATCCGCTCCGAGGGCCTGCTCCAGCCGATCGTCGTGCGCAAGACCGGCGAAAAATATCAGCTCATCGCTGGCGAGCGCCGCTGGCGCGCCTTCCAGCTCCTCAAGATCAAGGCGATCCCCGCGAAAATCGTCGAGGCGAGCAACGCCTCCTCGGCTGCCCTCGGCCTGATCGAGAATTTGCAGCGCGAAGGGCTCAATCCGATCGAGGAGGCCCACGGTTACGCGAGCCTGATCCGCGATTTCGATCTCACGCAGGAGAATGCCGCGGAGCGGGTGGGAAAGGGCCGCGCCTCCGTCGCCAATTCCCTGCGGCTGCTCTCGCTCGACGCCGATCTCCAGGGCTATGTTTCCAAGGCCATGCTCAGCGTCGGTCATGCGAAGGTGCTGCTTGGAATCGAAGATGTGGCGCAGCGCACGTTGCTCGCCCGGCGCATCATCGAGGAAGGCCTGAGTGTCCGCGTCGCCGAAAAACTCGCCTTGGGCGCGAAGTCCGCTGCCGGCGCTACCGCCCGCAAATCCACCAAACCGGGACTGGTCGCGAAAGACGCCGCCACCGTGGCCGGCATCGAGAAAAAACTCACCTCGCACCTCGGCGCGCGCGTCGCGGTGCTGCACACGCCGAAGAAGGGCCGCATCGTGATCGAATACCGCGGCAACGAGGATTTGCAGCGCCTGTTGGAAAAGCTCGGCGTGGAAGCCTGATTGCGGGCCTGGCGGAGCGGCGCTTTCCCAAGCGCCCGGCTCGGTGCCGACAGCGGTTGGGAAACCGCCGCTCCGTTTTGCGCGGACCGGAATTTCCGTTTCACCGCGGTTGTTTTCATTCGCCAGAACCCGCGATTGACAACCCCCGGCCGCCTGTGCCCTCCTAAATCTTTCCCATGGGCATCCTACTCGGAATTCTTACCTTCGTCCTGATCCTCGTCTCGCTGTTTTTGGTTCTGATCGTCCTGATGCAGAAATC
>JANXSC010000273.1 GCA_025352845.1 Opitutaceae bacterium | reverse complement strand
GCTTTCGAATGCCGACGAATGGCGCGGGCGACTTTCGCGAATGACACGAAGAGTTGGCGGGCGAGAACTGAACCGCCCTCAAATTTGCTGGCGTATCAAACGAAGGCCGTCGCCGTGACATTCGCCGACCTGTTCAAACCTGTCCTTTCGCAAAACCCCGAAACCTCTCTTTTGCGGAGGGAGCGGAGGGAGCAAGAACCCAATCTAACGTCACGGGAAATTGTGTGTGTGTTGGTCCACTCAGGAGAGCACACACGATCATGTATAGAAGCGGAGTTGGGAGTTGCACCCTCCGCACCATCCGCAGCCCGGCTCGTCCCGCTCGAAACGCCGTTCATTGACGGCCACCGCTACCGTGGGGCCGGCGCCACCGAAGCCCGAACACGTCACGGCAAGCTCGACCTTTTCTTCGCCGATCCGGCCGGGCCGTGGATTCGGCAGCATGGCGTCTTGCTCTCGGTCGCAGAGGTCACCGCACCTAGACAATGATTAGACCCGTCTGTCGCAAAACGTAGCCATGCCAACGCCCTTAGCATTAGGGGCAGCCGCTCGCCCCGCTCCGGGCCTTCAGATTCTGTCACCCCTCTCTTCCCGCGATCCGGCACCAAAAACAAAGTTTACCCATGTCCTTAGTCAATTCACCTGCAAAAGCGATTCAGGCCGGGCCAGCCTCGCGCGCGCGCGATGGGGGGAGGCTGACGAGCTCGCGGCGCACATCGAGTCCGCGGCTGATTTGCAAGAGCTGGGCAGTTTCAACGCGATTATCAACAAGGTGCCGCGGGTGCGGGTGCTGGTCCTGGCCGAACAGGTGCGCGGGCTCGCCGCGGTCGTGCAATGCTGGAACGCAGGGAAAAAATGCTACGAGGAGAAGGTGGATTTCGCGACGCGGCAGAAGTGTAGCTCGTGGATCGCGGGCTACGCGGATGGGCTGCCGCCGCAGACGAATTTCAACGTGAACGCGAACGCCACTCCACAGAAGCCGAGGGAACTGGATGACCTGACGCCAGCTGGCATCGAGGCCCTGCAGCGGGTGCTGGACAGAGCACGGTCGAAATTGGCGGCAGGCACCGAGCCAAAGAAGGTGACGCCGATGTGAGTTATGCGATTCTTCTGGGGGAAGCGCAACCGAGAGCTAGGAGCGCCTTTAACTGCACTCCCTACGTAGATTTGAGGCGCCACCGACGGAGATTCCGACCCTCACGGCTAATTCGCGGAACGTGATGGTAGGGTTCTCCGCAACCAGAGTTTTGAGTAACGCCCGCTTCTTCGGCGAGATTTCGAGGCTGCCTTTTGGCCGTCCGAGGTGCCTCCCTCGCGCCCGTGCTGCTGCGATGCCCGCCTTCACTCGGTCCCTGATGATCGCCCTCTCGAATTCGGCGACCGCCATGAGCACATGCAGTTGCAGCCGGGCAGCCGGGTTCGTCGTGGTCGTGTCGATACCTTGGTCGGGCACGAGTAGCCCGACTCCGTTGGTATCAAGCTCTCCGATTATCTGCGCAAGGTGCGGCAATGAACGCCCGAGCCGGTCGAGGCGGAACACAACGATCTGGCCGATGCGTCCAAGACGGACATCCGCCATGAGCCTCGCCAGAGCCGCGCGTGACGCATCGGCGCCTGAAGCTGTGTCTTCGTAGACATTCACCTCCGTCCAGCCTCTTTGCCGGCAAACGGCAGCGAGCGAGTCTCGTTGTGAATCCAGATTCTGGTCGTCGGTTGAAACGCGGAGGTAGACGGCGGTGGCTTTCACCGGCGCCCCTACGTTTCAGGCCGCCGACCGTCAATGGGTGAAGTTCAAAAAAACATCACCTTACTTGAACGCGATTCGCTGTCTACGCGCCAGAGGTAGATGGAACTCGGTTTTGGTGGGGGGATTATTTGAACGGACCAAAAGACTTCCGAAAATAGTGACCTGACGAAATGGGTCTCGTCCAAAGGGAGTTTGCCGTGACACCATCGATCACACTCCTCGCACCTTCCGCGGGAAATCCCAAACCGTCCTCAGACGCCATCGCGTCGGGCGCACGCCGCAACATCACCTGCGACAAGTCGGCCTATTTCAACCGCCGCTTCGGCAGCAGTGCGTCGACTGGGACCCGCAACACGCCGGCAAGCGTCATGAGTTCAATGTCGGTGACGCAGCGGATTTGAAGCTCAATCCGAGCAACGATATCGCGGCTGACATCCCATCCAGCCAACTGGCATTTTGCAGCGAACTGCGCCTGCGACAATCCAAGCCGAGTGCGCAGGGACATCAGTCGCGGGCCAACGGCGTTCTTGGGTTCGGTCATTCAGCGTCTGTTCAGCGACGCCCGATACTACTCTGTTTTGGCCGTGGACTTTGTGTGGCTGTCCACACATGTTCGCCTCGTTCAGCGACGATGTTTTAGGCCAGAATACCCTATGCCCTCTCCGACTTGGAACGCCCCGCGCCTCTCCATGGGCCGATGGTCTTTTTTCTTTCTGAGCGGAGTCCTGTGGCTGATGGTGCTTGCGGTCCGAGATGATCCCGTCTCCGCCGCTTTCTTCTGGCTCCTGCATCTTGGTCTAGTCGCGCTGCGCCTCCGTCACAGTGCCTCCAGTCTTTGGTGGCTCGTGCTCGCGGTCATTCCGCTGTTAAACCTCGTCCTGCTGGATCGCCTGTTGGCCTGGCCCGGAGGCTACGAAGAAACGAAGGAGCCTGACGGTGCC
>JANXSC010000234.1 GCA_025352845.1 Opitutaceae bacterium | reverse complement strand
GCCGCGCACGCGCTCCACGCAGTAACCGATGTGATCGGCGAGCACGTCGAGGGCGAGTTTCGCTTCCTGCGGCGTGGGCAGCGGCACATCGCTGGCGACGAAGACGCGCATGTGCCGCGCAAAATCAAAGGGCGACTGCACCATCACCGCGCGCGCATCACCCGCACCCATCCGCTGCGCAAACGGCTCGATCGCGCCGCCCATCGCGAGCGTGGCACTGGTGCAGACGACGCTCGTGTCGCAGTCGAAGAGCAGCTCGCGCAGCTTCGGCGCGACGTCGATGGGCGCGCTGCGCAGGGCGACGATGCTCCGGTGCTTGCCGGTAAGTTCGAGCCAGTAAACGTTCGCGTCGGCTTCGGCGAGGGTGAGGAATTGCGTGATGCCTGCGCGATAGGTGGCGAGGCGGACGCGTTTGTCATTCAGCTCGTCGCGCACCTTGCCCTCGGGCAGCTTGCTTTCGATTTTTCCGAGGGTGCCGAGGAGTTTCGCGAGCGGTTCGTCGAGCCACGGCTCGGCGAAACCCTCCTCGCGCACGCGCAGAATGGGGCGCGTCGCGAGGAGCTTGTCGTGGAGGAAGGCGAAAAATTGGTGCGAAGCCTCGAGGCATTCCTCCACCGCGAGCAAGGCGGAGGCGTCGCCGAGCTTGGCCAGAAATCCCTTCCGTTTTTTCGAGTTGTAGATGGAGCGCAGCAGCCGCTCGAAACCGAAGCTGGTGAGCGCGAGGCCGAACGACGCGGTCGCGACCTCGGGCACGGTGTGCGCCTCGTCGAGCACGACGAAATCGTTGGGCCGCATGACGCCCTTGGCGTCGGGTTTTCCCGCCGCCTCGCCGAGATGGATGAGCGCGAAGAGCAGGCTGTGGTTTACGATGAGCACCTGCGCGGAGTCGCAGCGCTTTTTCGCCCGCTGGTAAAAACAGCGCTCGCCGTCGCAGTATTTCCGGGAGCAACCGGAGGAGTCGGCGCTGACCGCCTCCCACACTTCGTCGCTCGGGCGGGGCATGAGTTCGTGACGGATGCCCGTGTCCGTCTTCCCGCTCCATTCGGCGATGCGCAGGAGTTCGCTCTGCTCGGGGCCGGTGAAGAGGTCGCTTTTTTCCTTGAGCGCCGAGGCGAGCCGCGTTGTGCAGAGGTAATTCGATTTGCCGACGAGCACGGCGGACTTGAACTCGGCGTAACGCGCCAGTGTCGGTGTCGTTTTGAACAGCCGCCGGCACGTGGGCAGGTCGCTGGTCTGGATCTGCTCCTGCAACGAGATCGTGTGGGTGGAGACGATCAGTTGGCGCGACGTGTCGATGGCGTGGATGATGCCGGGCACGAGGTAGGCGAGGGATTTGCCAACGCCGGTGCCGGCCTCGAAGAGCAGGGGTTCGTCGTCCTTCATCGCGACGGCGACGGCGCGGGCCATCGTCTCCTGCTGCGGGCGATGTTCCAGGCGCAGCCCCTCCTGCAGCCAGCCGCCCTCCGCGAAAATTTTCGCGGCGAGGGCGGGCGCATGGCTGACGGGCGGGGGCGCGGAGGCGGTGTCGTCGCGGAGGCCGATCATGGGTGCGGGTGAATCGGGCAGGCAATGATCGCGAGATGCGCGGAGCAAATGAATTTGCGGACGACATGATGGGGTGCTCAGTTCGTGACCATGGAAACGGCGAAGAACGCGGGCGGCGACTGGGTCGGGGAACTTGTGCGGTTCCTGCGCACGCAGCCGACCGTGAGCGCCGTGCGCATCGATCCGGCCGCGCAGACGGTCTCCGTCGCCACGATCGGTCACGTCGAGGTGGAGGGGCTGGAGGAAAAACTTTCCGCGACGATTGCCGCGATTGAGGCGGAGTTGGCGGCGAGCGCGGCCTTGCGCGCGCCGGCGGGCTACTCGGTGCGGCGCGAGGGCGATGCGCTCGTGGTCGGGCGCGATCACTGCGTGACGGCGGAAAAAATGTGGCGGTGGCGTGAGCTGGAGTGGCCCGAGATCAAGGCCGAGCCCTCGCCCGCCGATCAGGAGTGGCGGCTGCTGGCCAAGCTCGCCGCCGTTTGTGGTGCGGCGGGAATCGCGGGCGTGGCGGCCGGCTATCTCGCCCCGGGCGCGCCGTGGTTGGCGAAGGCGCTTTTTCTCCTCGGCGTGGTGGCGGGCGGCTGGGACGCCGCTGTGGACACCTGGGCAAACTTGAGGAAGCGCGAAATCGACATCCACTTTCTCATGCTGGCGGTGGCGCTCGGCGCGATGTTCATCGGCGCGTGGGGCGAGGCGGTGTTGCTGTTGTTTCTCTTTTCCGCGTCGGGCGCCATGGAAGAATACGCGCTCGACCGCACGCAGCGCGAGGTGAGCGCGCTGCTGAAATCGTCGCCGAAAACCGCGACGCTCGTGCTCGCAGATGGCACGGAAAAAGAAATTGCGGTCGAGGCCCTGCAGGTGCGGCAGCGCGTGCGCGTGAAACCCGGCGAGGCATTTGCGGCGGACGGCATGGTCGTCAGCGGCAAGAGCGCGAGTGATGAATCGGCGCTGACGGGAGAGGCTGTCCCCGTCGAGAAACGCATTGGTGACCAAGTTTTCAGCGGCACGATTAATCTCTGGGGCGCGGTGGACTTCGACGTCGCACGGCTGCCAGCGGAGAGCACGCTGCAAAAAATCATCCGGCTCATCCAGACGGCGCAGAAACTGAAGGCGCCGAGCGAGCGCTTCACGGACAAATTCGGGACGGGCTACACCTACGCCGTCATCGGCGGATCGTTCGCGATGTTTCTCCTGTGGTGGCTGGGTTTTCACCTGCCGGCGTTCACGAATACGCCGGAGACGCGCTCGGCGTTTTATCGCGCGATGACGCTCATGGTCGTCGCGAGCCCGTGTGCGCTGGTCCTCTCCATTCCCTCGGCAATTCTCGCGGCCATCGCGTGGGGCGCGCGGCACGGCGTGCTGTTTCGCGGTGGCGCGGCCATTGAAAAACTCGCGGACATCACGGCCGTGGCGCTGGACAAAACGGGCACGCTCACGACCGGCGAACTCGCGGTGGTGGGCTGCGAAAGTTATCCGCGCGGCCGCGATCGCGAGGTGCTGCAGCTGGCGTTTACGCTCGAGGCGAAGTCGCAGCACCCGATCGCGCGCGCGATCGTGCGCCACGCGAAGGCCGAGGGTGTGAGCGAGCTGACGCTCGACGATTTTCAATCGCTCACGGGCCAGGGGCTGCGCGGCAAAGTGGGCGGGGCGACGCTGCTGCTCGGCCGGCGCGAGCTGCTGGAGAGCGGACCGCTGGCCGCGTGGGCGAAGGAGTTGCCCGCCGCTGCGGCGGAACTCAGCGAAGTGTGGGTCATCGCCAAAGACCTCGTTGGCCGCGTGCTGTTGAAAGATCAGATTCGCGCGGAGTCGCGCGGGGTGCTCGCGCAACTGAAAGCGAAAGGTATCCGCACCGTGATGCTGACCGGCGACCGCCGTCACACCGCCGAAGCGGTGGCGAAGGAACTCGGTCTCGATGAAGTGCGCGCGGGACTTTCGCCCGAAGACAAGGTGGAGGCGATTCAGTCCCTGCGACGCGACGGCCGGAAAGTCGCGATGGTCGGCGACGGCGTGAACGATGCGCCCTCGCTCGCCGCCGCTGATGTCAGCGTGGCGATGGGCGCGCGCGGCAGCGACGCGGCGCTGGAACAAGCCGAGGTGATCCTGATGCACGATCGGATTGAAAATTTTCTCGCTGCGTATCGGCTCAGTCGGCGCGCGCGGGCGATCATTCGCCAGAACCTCACGATCTCGCTTGGCGTCGTGATCGTGATGGTCATCGCGACCGCAATCGGCGCGGTGCCATTGGCCGTGGGTGTCGCGGCGCACGAGGGGAGCACGCTGGTCGTATGCCTGAATTCGCTGCGGTTGCTGTTTGGCCGGAACGGTTAGTTTCGATGAAACATTTGCGTCGCAACGCACGTCCCAACCCACATCCTCCCCACCCATGAAACCGATGTCGCCCCTCCTCGCGGTTCTCGTCGGCACCGTTGCATTTTCCGGCGGTTGCACGTTCCCCTCCAGCACGTCCATTTACGACCGCTCCAGCGCCGGGCGCTCGATGACGGTCGACACTGGTGATGTCATTTCCGTGCGTGACGTGCAGGTCAGCGGGCGCACGACCATCGTCGGGACGGGCGGAGGTGCGCTCGTCGGTTCGGCGGCGGCTTCTGGTGGGAGCGGCGTGGGCGGTGCGGTTGTGCAGGCTGCCGGTGCCGTCGGTGGCGCGATCTTGGGCGAAGCTTCCGAGGAGGCCCTGACCCGCCAGAACGCGCAGGAAATTACCATTCGGATGAAAAGTGGCGAAACCGTTGTCGTTGTGCAGGAGGTGCGGCACGAAGGCCGCGTGCGCGCCGGTCAGCACGTGCAGGTCTTGCAAGGCGGCGGCGGGACCACGGTGCGTCGGTTGGAGTGAGCGGATGCGCGCGGTCGTGGCGAATTTTGTGTCGACGCTCGCCCTCGGCGCGGGGGCTTTGCTCGCTGGCTGCGGCGGTGTTCACCTCGCGCAATCGCGCCCGCCCCCGCGCCCGCCCGTGACCGACATTGCCCGCGAGGAGCGCGGTGAAATCGTCACGGTGCAGGACACGCAAATTGATCTTTCCACGGGGCGCGGGCGATCCATCGGGGTGCAGGGACCAGGAGTGGGAGTGGGCCCGTTTGGGATGCGGGTGCCGGTGACGATTGGCGGCGAGAAACGCGTCGATGTGCCCGGCGAGGAAATCACCGTGCGCCTGCCCAACGGGAAACTCATCTCGATCGTGCAGGAGCTGAGCACGCCCCCGCTCGCTCCCGGCGAACGCGTGCGCGTCCTCTACGAGCGCACCGAGGATCGCGGTGGTCCGGGCCGCGTGCAGATCGTGCGCGAATAGCGCGGCAACGCCCCGCTTCAGTCCGCGATCCACACGAGGTCGCCCGTGCGGACCTCGTCGTAGAGGGCGACGATCTCGATATTGCGCATGAGCACGCAGCCGGCGCTCAATGGCTCGCCGATGCGGTCCTCGTGATTCGTGCCGTGGATGTAAACGTAGCGTTCGTAGGTATCGACTTCGCCGCCGCGATTTACGCCCGGTTCGAGCCCGCGCAGCCAGAGGATGCGCGAAGTGATCAGGTTGTCGTTGTCGGGCTCGCGTTCCAGCATCTCGGAAAAGTGCCGGCCGGTCGGGACGCGCGACTTGAAAACCATGCCCGGCGGCTGGCCCGCGCCGATGCGCTCGGCGATTTCGTGCAGGCCGCGCGGGGTGCCGAGGGAGTTCTTCACATTGGAGGGCGGGCGCTTGGAGGTGGAGATGCCGTAGCTGCGCACCAGTTCACCGCTGCGGTAAAATTGCAGCGTCGCTGTGCCGATCCGGACGGCGAGCACGCGTTCTCCGGGCTTGATGCCGAGACGGGCGCAGGCTTTGTTGGCCTGATCTATTGGAGACAAACTCGTGAACAACGCATCCATCAATGTCGGTATCGTCGGTGCGACGGGCGCCGTCGGTCAAGAGCTGCTTCAGCTGTTGGTCGAACGCAAATTTCCCATGGCCTCGCTGCGGCTCTTCGCCTCGGCGCGTTCGGCGGGCAAAGTCATCGCGTGCGCGGGCAAAATCTACACCGTTGAGGAAGCGAAGCCCGGCGTGTTTGCGGATGTGGACGTGGCGTTTTTCGCCGCCGGCGGCGCGGCCACCCGCGCGTTGGCACCCGATGCGGTGAAGGCGGGCTGCCTCGTCATCGACAAGAGTTCGCACTACCGGATGGATCCGGATGTGCCGCTCGTGATTCCCGAGATCAATCCAGAGGGACTGCGGAAGCACAAGGGCATCATCGCGAATCCCAATTGCTCGACCGCAGTGACGCTCATGGCGCTCTGGCCGTTGCACCAGGCGTTTGGCTTGAAGCGGTATTTCGCGAGCACGTATCAGTCGGTTTCGGGCACCGGCGCCGAGGCCGTGCGCGAACTCGAAGATCAAATCCAGTCGCACGCCAAGGGAGCGCCGATCGCGAAAAAAATTTATCCCTACCAGATCGCGTTCAACGTGATCCCGCAGGTCGATTCCTTTGGCCCCAACGGCTACACCGGCGAGGAAACCAAGATGATGCTCGAGAGCCGCAAGATCATGGGCCTCCCGAATCTCAAGGTCTCGGCCACGACGGTGCGCGTGCCGGTCGTGCGCGCCCACTCCGTCGCGGTGAATGCCGAGTTTGAGCGCCCGGTTAGCGTCGAGGCCGCGCGGGCCGCGATCGCGGCGTTTGCAGGCGCGGAACTCGTCGACGATCCCCCGAAGCAAATTTACCCCACCCCGCTCGATTTCAGCAGAAAGGTGAAATGCGGCGTCGGCCGCATCCGCCTCGACACCGCGCTGGACAACGGCCTCGCGCTCTGGGTCAGCGGCGACAACCTCTGGAAAGGCGCCGCACTGAACGCGATTCAGAACGCCGAGCTGATGGTGCGCGAGGGCCTGCTCATGCGGAAGGCGGCGCCGGCGGGAGTCTGAAAAGTAGGGCGGGTCTCTGGCCCGCTCTCCGCTCCGCACTGAAATCGGAAAGGGCGGGGCAGAGACCCGCCCTACTTCAACCCCACGTCATACCCGAATAATTCCTTGTCATAGCCGGCCCCCGGCGGCTTTGCTCTTCCTTTGGCTCGGACGCTTAGCTCAGTTGGTTAGAGCACCTCGCTTACACCGAGGGTGTCGGGGGTTCGAGTCCCTCAGCGTCCACCAGCCTTCGCTTCCTCCATCTCATTTTCCTCCTCCATGCGACACACGATCTCCGTCCTCGTTGAGAACAAGTTCGGCGTCTTGGCGCGCGTCTCCGGGATGTTCTCCGGCCGCGGCTTCAACATCGACTCCCTTCACGTCGCGCCCACGCATGACGCCTCGCTCTCGCGCATCACCGCCGTCCTCATGGGCGACGAGGCGCAGCTCGAGCTCTGCATCCGCCAACTGCGGAAACTTATCAACGTTGTCGAGGTCATCGATTTCACCGAGGGTCAGGCCGTGGAGCGGGAACTCGTGCTCGTGAAGGTCCGCGCGGACACGAAGACCCGCCCCGAGATTGTGCAGATCGCGGACATCTTCCGCGCGCGGGTCGTCAATCTCGCGATCGACAATCTCATCATCGAACTCACCGGCAACGACGACAAGGTGAACGCTCTCCTCGGCCTGCTCGAGCCCTTTGGCATCATCGAACTCGCCCGCACGGGTCGGCTCGCGCTGAAGCGCTGACCGGCGCACTTATCTCGCTTCACCCTTACTCCTCTTACACCTCTTTTCCCACCATGCCCGCCAAAGTCTACACCGACAAAGACGCCGATCTCGGCGTGTTCGCCAACAAAACGCTCGCCATCCTCGGCTACGGTTCGCAGGGCCACGCCCACGCGCTGAACCTCAAGGACAGCGGCTGCAAGGTCATCATCGGCCTCTATCCCGGTTCGAAATCCAAGGCCGTCGCCGAGCAGCACGGCTTCGAGGTCTTCGACACCGCCGAGGCCGTCCGCCGCGCCGATGTGATGATGGTCGGTCTGCCCGACATGAAGCAGGCGGACGTTTACCTGAGCGACATCCTGCCGAATCTCACCAAGGGCAAGACGCTCCTCTTCTCGCACGGCCTTTCCGTCCACTTCGGCCTGATCAAACTGCACAAGGACATCGACTGCATCATGGTCGCCCCGAAGGGCCCCGGCCACATGGTCCGCCGCCTCTACGCCGAGGGCAAAGGCATGCCGGCGCTCGTCGCCGTCGCGCAGGATCGCTCCAAGACCGCGCTCAAGACCGCGCTCGCGTGGGCCAAGGGCATCGGCTCGACCCGCGCCGGCGTGCTCAAGACTTCTTTCAAGGAAGAAACCGAAACCGATCTCTTCGGCGAGCAGGCCGTGTTGTGTGGTGGCGCGAGCGCGCTTGTGCAGGCCGGTTTCGAGACGCTGGTCGATGCGGGCTACCAGCCCGAGATGGCTTACTTCGAGTGTCTCCACGAGCTGAAGCTCATCTGCGATCTCATGTATGAGAGCGGCATCGCCGGGATGCGTTTCTCGATTTCCGAGACCGCGAAATACGGCGACATCACCCGCGGCCCGCGCGTCGTGAACAAACAGACGAAGGCCGAGATGAAGAAAATCCTGAAGGAAATTCAGAGCGGCCAGTTCACGAAGGAGTGGGTCAAGGAGCACAAGGGCGGCCTGAAGAAATACAAGGCGCTCCTCAAAAAGGGCGAACAGCACCAGATCGAGAAGACCGGCGCCTACCTCCGCTCCATGATGCCCTGGATGACCAAGAAGAACATCAAGGGCGTCCAGGCCTCGTATTCCTGATCGGGTAGGGCGAGCTTCAGCCCGCCGTCTTTTCAAGGTGAGTTTTCGCGGGGCGGACTGAAGTCCGCCCTGCTTTTTTCAATGACCAAGCTCGTCCTCGCCACTCGCAAGAGTCCGCTCGCCCTCGCGCAAACCGAGTTGGTCGCCGCGCATCTGCGCAACCAACTCGGCGTCGAGACCGAGCTGCTGAAAATCGTGACGACCGGCGACCGGCAGACGGATTGGTCGCTGGAGAAACGTGGCGGCAAGGGGCTCTTCACCGGCGAACTCGAGGCGGCCGTCACACGCGGCGAGGCCGATGTCGCCGTGCATAGCTGCAAGGATCTTCCCGGCGATATGACGGCCGGTCTTGCGATCGGTGGTTATCTGCCGCGCGCCGATGCGCGCGATGTGCTCGTGCTGCGCCACGGGATCGATGCGCCGGCGACGCTTGCCACGGGCTCCCCGCGGCGTCGCCAGCAAGTGCAACGGATGTTTCCCGACGTGGCGTTTTCCGAAATCCGCGGCAACGTCGATACGCGCCTCCGCAAAATCGGCGCGCAGCACGTGGCCGACGGCACGATCCTCGCCGCCGCCGGCCTGAAGCGCCTCGGCATTGAGACGTGGCCGGGCGTGGAGTTTGCCCCGCTCGATTGCGATCAGATGGTGCCGGCGGTGGGGCAGGGCGCGATCGCGGTGCAGTGTCGCATGGACGACGCGGCGAAATTTGCCGTGATCTTCGATGGGCCGACGATGCGCGCGGTGACGATGGAGCGCGCCTTTCAGACCGCGCTCGGTGGCGGTTGCCACACGGCGTTTGGCGCGCACGTCGCGGGCGATGTCCTCCACCTCTTTCACGAGACCATCGGCGTCGTGACCGTGTCGCTGCGGGCGGAGGATTTTTCCGAGCCCGCCACCACCGCTGCGCGCATCCTGCGCGATCTCCGTCTGCTGTAGGTCGGGCTTTACGCCCGACGTTTCCTGCGTCTTCTGTCGGGCATAAAGTCCGACCTACAAATGAGCCAAACGTCCCAATTTCTTTCCGGTCGTCGCATCGCCGTCACCCGCGCCCGCGAGCAATCGCCCGAACTCGCCGCCAAACTCGCCGCGCTCGGCGCCGAGGTGGTCGAGCTGCCGCTCATCACGATCTCCAAGGAGATCGATCTGCACGTGCTGGCCGACGCGCTCGGCGAACTCGGCGGCTACGACTGGATCGTGTTCACGAGTGCGAATGGCGTCCGCTATTTCCTCGAGGAATTCTACCGGGTCTTCGACGACGTGCGCTCGCTCGGCCTGCTGCGGTTTGCCGCCATCGGCGACACCACGGCCGCGGCGATCCGCGAGCATCATCTCAAGGTTGAAAGCCAGCCCAAGGAGGCGACCGCCGCCGCTCTTGCCGAGGCGTTGATCGCCACCGGCAGTCTCGACAGCGCGAAGCTCCTCGTGATCACCGGCAATCAAAACCGCGACGATCTTGTGATTAACCTAGAGGCCGCCGGAGCCATTGTGGACCGCCTCCAAGTTTACAAGACGGAGCAAACCGACCTCGCTGCCGATCCCGCCGCGGCGGATTTCCGCGCGCACGGCGCCGATGCGATCCTGTTTGCGAGTTCGTCTGCCGTGCAGTCGTTCGTCGATCAGGCGGCGGCGCTCAAGCTGGCGAAGGAGGCGAAGCGCCCGCTCGCCGGCAGCATCGGCCCGCAGACCAGCGAGACGATGAAAAAAGTCGGCATGCCGATCGACTTCACCGCGAAGTCCCCGAGCCTCGACGCACTCGTCGAAGCGCTCGTGAAGAAACTGAAGTAGCTGCGAATCGGCGGAAGAGCGGATTGCCTTTCCGTGTATTCCGTGTGTTTCGTGGGCACCATGATTGACGGCATCCGATTCAAAGTTTGCGGCCTCACGTCGCACGTGGATGCGGAGTTCGCCGACCGCTGCGGAGCGGACTATCTCGGCTTTATCCTCTATCCGAAATCGCCGCGCCACATCGCGCTGGAGACTTATCGCGCGATGGCCGCCCGTCTGCCGGATCGCCGCAAGGTCGCCGTCTCGGTCGAGCCCACGACGGCCGAACTCGGCGCGATGAAAGCCGCGGGCTTCGATTTTTTCCAAGTTCATTTTCGGCACGACCTGCCCGCGAGCACGGTGGCGGGCTGGAGCGAGATCGTCGGAGCCGAGCGCCTCTGGCTCGCGCCCAAGCTGCCGCCCGGGATCGATGTGCCCGCGGCGCTGCTGCCGCTCGCGAAGTATTTTCTATTGGACACGTTTCACGCCGATAAATTCGGCGGCACCGGTGCGACGGGCGACTGGCCAAAGTTTGCGCGTCACCAAAGTGCACACCCGAAAAAGTTCTGGCTCCTCTCCGGCGGCCTCAGCACCGACAACATCGGCGAAGCCCTCCGCGCCACCGGCGCAAAATTTATCGACGTGAACAGCGGCGTCGAGTCTGCCCCCGGTGTGAAGGATCAAGAGAAACTGAAGCGCTTCGTTGTGCGATTGCACGAAGCAGTGACGGGCGCATTGGAAAAACGGCATACGCTTTGATGCGCCGGCTCGCTCATGCCGCGCGGAAGGCCGGCGCGTGAGTGCGCTCGTGGTCGAGGAGCTGGCGCTTGATTTCTTCGCCGAAGGCGAAGCCGGTGAGGGAGCCGTCGGTGCCGATGACGCGGTGGCAGGGGACGAGCAGGCAGATGGGATTCGTGGCGTTCGCGCGGCCGACGGCACGGGCGGCTTCGGCGTTGCCGATTTCCGCGGCGATCTGGCTGTAGAAACGGGTTTCACCGAAGGGAATTCGGGCGAGCGCGGCCCAGACGCTTTGTTGAAACGGCGTGCCGCTCGGGGCAAGTTTCTGTGTGAAGTGCTGCCGCGTGCCCGCGAAATATTCGTCGACTTCACGATGCGCCGCCGCGGCGCGTTTGGAGTCCTGGATGACTTCGTCGGGCGTGAAACGCTCGCGGAGCTCGGGCAGCCCGCCGAACGCGGTCGCGATGACATCACCGGTGGCGTTGAGGGCGACAGAGAAGTCGCCGGCGGGGGTGGTGAAGGTGTCGTAGAATTGTCGCATGAGATTGATCGGTTATCGGAGTTTACCACACAGACACAGAGGCACGGAGAAAGGCAACGGATGGAATTTTAGAAGCAGACGGTCTGGTGTCTTGCTCTGTGCCTTTGTGGTTCAGGTCGGAATGGGCTGATTGAACTGCCAAAGGTGCGCGGTAGCGAGGCTGCGATACGGGGCGAACATCGCCATGAGGCGGCGGGTGGCGTCGATGTCGGGGCGCTCGTCGAGTTGGAGCGCGGCGAGCAGGCCGCTCGTCACGCCGGTGTCGCCGAGTGGCACACAGTCCGGAAAACCGAGGGCGCGCATCATGATGTAGTTTACCGACCACGGGCCGAGTCCGCGAATCGCCAGCAGCGTGCGTTCGACGCGCGTGGCGGATATGGTGCGCAGCGCATCGAGATCGAGTCTGCCCTCGGCGATGAGGCGCGAGGTGGCAACGACGTAGTCGGCTTTTTGCCGGGAAAATTGCAGCGGCAAGAGGTCCGCGGGATCGAGGGCGGCGACGGCGGCCGGCGTGGGCGGGGCGATGAGACCGTCGCCGATTTTTTCTCCGGCCCGCTCGATGAGCCGGCGCTTGAGCAGGCACGCGAAAGGAAAATTAATCTGTTGTCCGATGATCGCCCAGAGGAGGCCATCGTAGATCGAGGGGGTTTGCGCGATGCGCAGTTCGGGTCGGCCGGCGACCAGGCGGGCGAGTCCGAGTTTCTTCGCGAGGCGCGCGAATGCCGCGGCATCCTGATCGAGGCCGACCAACGCGATGACGAGCGCATGAGCTTCGAGCCCGGACCCGGATGAAATCTCCGCGTCAATCGCGGTGGGCGTAAGATCGAGGCGAAGGAGCGCGGGGCCGTGACTCAGGCGCACAGCGCTGGTGTAACGGTCGCCTTGCAGGCGTTCCGTGACGCTGTGGATGTCGCGGTTGAGCGCGCGGCGGAGATAAGGCAGCGGATAGCCATCGGGCAGTGCGACGGTGAATGTGCGTGCCGAGCTCAGCGCCCGATACGCGGCGGGCGTGAGGCCGTTGAGCCGGCGGAACTGTTCGTGAAAAACGGAGAGGGACTCGAAGCCCACCTCCAGCGCGACGGGCGCGAGGCTCTTCGCGGGCGAAGCGATCAGGATCGATTTTGCCGTAGTGAGCCGGGCGCGCAGGAGCAAATCGGCGGGCGTGGTGTGGTAGTGAAGCCGCAGCAACTCGAAGAGCCGCGTGGTGCCGAAGCCCGAACGTCGCACGATCGCGCGAGCGTCGGTGAAATTCTGCGGCGCGGTGCGCACTTCGCCGACGAGCATCTCGATGTCGGCGAGCACCGGATCGGCGCCGCGGGCGAAATCGTCGGGGTGGCATTTCTTGCAGGCGCGCAGCCCGGCCTCGCGCGCGGCCTCGCAGGTGGGGAAGAAGCGAACGTTTTCCGGCTTCGGTTTGCGCGCCTTGCACGCGGGGAGGCAGTAGATACCGGTCGTGAGGACACCGGTGAAGAAGCGGCCGTTGCACGCTGCGTCGCTCTCGAGGACGCGGGCAAACATGGTGGCGTGGCTCAATCTCATGCGGCCACGATAGCACACGCGGCGCGCGCCGTCGTCCGGATTATTTCGGCGCAATCTTTTTCAAGCTACGACGTGGCGTTCGTCGGCGGGCGCGGTGAGCCAGCCTCCTCTTCCTTCGCCGGCGGTTCGGACGCTGGCGCAGCGCGGGCGACGGTCGTGGCCGCAGGAGTCTCGGCGTGAACTCCGCGCACCATCGCTTCGAGCTGTTCGACGGCGCTGCGAAGGGAGGTCACAATCCGATCCGGCCGGCTCGACTGGAGTCGTTTTCCCAGTTCTTCCACGCTGGCGTGGTGGCGCCACACGCCGACCAGCACCGGGGTGTCCGGCGACCGCATTTTCAGCCGGCTGCACATTTGCCGCGCCGCGCTGACCGCCGACGGCGGCAGCGCCGAAATGAAAGCCGCGCGCACCTCCGCGCGATCGGCGGTCTTGAACGCCGCGTCGAGCGAGGCCGCCAGCGGGGTGACCGCCGCCGCGATGCCCCGCCGGCGCAACAGGTGGCAGAGCATGTGGGCAACAATTTCGTCCGCTTCGTCGCGGGCGGGCAGGCCGAGGATCGCGGGGATCGCGGGCAACGTGGCGGGAGCGGGTCCCTTTGGCGCGCCGCTGTCGGAAGCGGCGAGGCGATGCGTTTCGTCGTCGTGTTCGAGTTCGTCGATCAAGTCCCGGCCGGTTTGGAAAATGAAACGCTGCCGCGCCTCGGGTAGCGTGCCGCGGTGGCGATCCTCCTCGGAGAGCAGCAGGGCGGGCACGAACACGTCCTCATAAAATTCCTCCAGCGAGTGCTCCGCGATGTGCTTGGCGGCGAGGTCGGAAATGTCTTCCGACTCCATCGAGAGCAACCGCTCGTAGAATTGGGCAGACGGTTCCAGGGCGGGCGCGCTGCCCAGCATCATGCTCAGGAAATTCATTCCCGGCACGTGGTTGCCGATCACCAGCACGCAGACCGTGAGCGGCGTCGACAGCACGAGTCCGGCGGGGCCCCACAGCCACGTCCAAAACACCGCGGCAATCAACAGCGCGAAATTTGAGATGCCCGTGCTCGCGCCGTAGAGCACGACCTCGATGATGTTATTGCTGATCAGCTCCATCACGACGAACAGCCCGAGGGTGTAGGAAAACTTGGTCCAACCGGGATCGACCGCGAGGGAGAGCGCCACGGGAAACGCCGCCGCGATCCACGGGCCGACGAACGGGATGAACCGCAGCAGCGTGGCGAGGAGGCCCCAGAGCATCGCATTGGGAATGCCGATGAAAAACAAACTGACGGCGATCGGCACGCCGTAGGTGGCGTTGACGACGAGTTGCATGCCGAGGTAGCGCGACACCCGGCTGGCGGCGTCGTCGACGGCTTGCGTCGCCACGTGAAGTTTCCCCGCGCTCACCAGCTTGAGGAAACGATCGCGCAGGTCTTCGCGTTGAAACAGGATCGCGATCACGAACACGATGACGATGCCGGCGGTGCCGAGCGGGCGCAGGATGGGCGTCACTAGATCGCGAACCACCTCCCACGGCGTGGACTCGCTGGCCTTCACCTCCACCGGCACGGGCTTGGCTTCGGCCGGCACAGGCGGCGCATCGGGCTGGCCGGGGGTCGGCGATTTTATTTCGCGGTGCAGACTGGCGACCATCTCGGACATCCGGCTCGTCAGCGTGGGTGCGAGCGGAGTTTTCAGAGCTACGACCTTGAGCCGGATGTTTTCCTCATAGTTGGGCAGCTCGCGCATGAGCCCGATCGCCTGGGTGGTGACAATCCACCCGATCCCGCCGATGACGGCGAAGGCGACCGTGACGGTCAGGATGATCGCCATCGCGCGATGCAGGCCCCAGCGCATCAAACGCACGACGAGTGGCGAGAGGAGGAACGCAAGCAGCAGCGCAAATGCGATCGGCAGCAACACGTCCTCCGCCAGCCGCAGCATGGCGACGACGAGCGCGACCGTGGCCAGCCGTGTAAACCAAAGAAAAGGGGGGTGATTATCGGGGAGTGGCACGAGGCGCGGGAGCGGCGGCGCTTTGAACGAGATGATGGGGCAATGTTCCGCCACCGTGCTGCACGACGGCGGTGGTGGCTGAGCTGCGAGGTTGGTCGCGAGGACCAGCCCGAGTCGCCGATCGCGGCGGAACGGTGCGACTACTTCTGCAGACTGCGCAACTGCTCGGCGATCGCCGCGCTGTCGTGGAGCGCGTGCGCGGGGATCGGAAACTCGGCGGTGAAGACGCGGAGCTGCGCGGCCTTTTCCAAGGTAACGCGCGACTCGTCGATCTTGCCATCGGCATCGGTGACAGCGGCGAGGTTGAGGCCGAGTTTCTGCGCGAAGAAGCGATAGACGGCGGCGCGTTTCGACGGGCCGTAGTCGTGGCCCTCATCGGGCAGGTGGACGTTGGCCACATTGGCGGCCGCACCGTAGTAGCCGTAGATTTTTTGGAGAAACGGAAACTCGATCGTGGGGTTGTGCTGCGTCCAGTCCTTGCCGTCGGACACGAGCAGGAGCGGGCGCGGCGCGGCGAGCGCGGCGATCATGGCGTTGTTGGCAAAGTGATCCGCGCTGCGGTGAATCGGCAGGCCGCTCTCGCAAGCGCAGCCGCCGAAGAAATACGACGACACCATCACGACGGGCGCGGCGACGGCGATGCGCGGATCGAGTGCCGTGAGGAGAAACGTCTGCGTGCCGCCTCCCGATTCGCCGCTCACGGCGATGCGCTTGGGATCGACGCCTTCGAGCGAGAGGAGAAAATCCACCGCGCGCATTGCGTTCCAAGTCTGGATCGTGATCGCGAGCGGTTGTTTGTGCGCGTCCTGCCCGAGGATCGCCATCGACTCGCCCGCGGCGAACATGTCGATCGAAAAGACGACGGCACCCATGCGCGCGAGGCTCGCGCAGCGGTTCTGCATCGTGGGGGAGAAGCGCGCGTGCGTGTCGTAGTCCTCGTTTTTCACGACCTTGGCGTAATGACCGTGCGTCGAGAGCACGGCGGGGAAGGGCCCCTTCGTGTTCAGCGGGCGGTAGAGATTGCCGGTGACGAAGTAACCGGGGATCGACTCGAACGCGACATTCTCGACCGAGTAGCCGTCGTAGGTGCGGCGCTGGCGGATCGCGGCGTTGAGCGGTGTGCGCTGGGGCAGCGGCGAGAGCCCGGCACCTGCTTGGATGCGGGTGCGCAGATGTTTCGCGTAGGCATCCCACGCCGCGCGATCGGGAAACTGCGCGAGGGCGGCATCGAGCACGGCCTTGCCCTGCTCGGGCTTGAGGAAGGCGCCCTGGGTGAGCGCGGGACCTTGGGCGGGCGCGGGTGGGATTCCCGGTGGCAGCCACGAGACATCGGCGTGCATGGTGGAGGCGAAGGCTGCGAACGCAGCGAGGAGGAGGCGAGGGGAACTCATGGGGAGATTTTGGGGTTGGGGAAAACGACGCTCGGACCGGGAAGCAACCGTGCCAGCAAATCACGATTGCACCCGGCGATGCACGATCCGATTTTCATTTATGGCCACGACCTACGAAACGCTCCGCGCCGACATCATTGTTGCGATGAAAGCCCGCGACTCCGTGACGACTACTGCGCTCCGCACCGCCGACGCCGCGATCAAGCGCGCGGCGATGGACACGAACAAGGAAATCGACGACGCCCTCGCGATCACGACGCTGCGCAAGGCGGTGAAAAATCTCGCCGACGCCAAGGTCGAGTTCGAGAAAGGCGGACGCCCCGATCTGGTCGCGGCCAACGACACGGAAATTCGCATTCTCGAAAAGTATCTGCCGAAGGGACTCGATGCCGTGAAGCTCGATGCGCTCATCGCCGGAGCGATTCAGGAGACGGGCGCGTTGACGAAAAAGGATATGGGCAGGGTGATTGGCTTTTTGAAGCAAGGGCCCGAGGCGGCGCTGATCGATTTCAGCGCGGTGAGCAAATTGGTTCAGGCGAAGTTGCCTTGAGCCAAGATCGGCTCCGCACGCGGAAGTTTTTGGTCATCGCTTGGTGACAATGTTGCGAAAAATGTCTTGGTGCCGCCGTGCGCCTGATCTCGTGCCGCATTAGCACATAACTCTTCCCGTTCGCTTTACCTATTGATGCCGCCAACTGGCTCCGGTAGCCAGTGGCCCACACCGTCACGCCTTCCACATTATGAGAACTTCCCTCAGGTTTTTTTCGTTTGCCCTTCTGGGTGTGCTGACGGTTTCGCTTTGTGCGACGGTCGCGCAGGCGCAGATGACCGCGCGGATCGTGCGCATCAACGGCGATGCGAATCAGGCGACGGTGACCAATCCCGGGGTCGCGCCGGCGTCGGCGGTGCCGAACCTCCTGATTTCCGAAGGTGCCTCGATCGAGACGCGCGCGGGGGTGGAGCTTTTTGTGGAGACGTTTCCCGGGGCGGTGGCGACGATTCGCCAAAATTCGCTCGTGCGCCTGACCAGTCTGCGGCTCGTCGCCGTCGGCGTCG
>JANXSC010000188.1 GCA_025352845.1 Opitutaceae bacterium | reverse complement strand
CACTGCCAGCGCCGTCCACCATCCCATTCGCGGCCCTCACGCCCCGCTCAAAATCCCCGTTGACAACCCTGCTTCCGGCTTCACGGTCTCGCTTTCCTTTCCGCATGAGCACCACCGAAACCAAGCAGCAGACTCCCACACCCGCGCAAATCCCGTTTACGACGCCGGAGGTCATGCGCCATTTCGTGACCGACACGGGCAAGATTCTCCCGCGCAAATACACCCACCTCACGGCCAAGCACCAGCGCGCCGTCACCCGCACGCTGAAGCACGCGCGCAACCTGCTGCTCGCGCCCTGAGCGCCGCGCCACTTCCCTGATTTTCCCGGCCGGAGCTTACCCTCCGGCCTTTTTTGCGCCGTGGCGAAACCGCTTCAGACCCGCACCCTCCGGGCCACCGCCCGCAACCTCGCGTTTCTCGCCCGCCGGCTCCGCGCCGGCGAAATCGTCGCCGTGCCCACCGAGACGGTCTATGGTCTCGCCGGCAACGCCCTCGACCCCGCGGCCTGCGCAAAAATTTTCCGCGCCAAGGGCCGCCCGGCCAGCGATCCGCTCATCGTCCACCTCCACTCCGCCGCGCAACTGCCGCAGGTCTGCCAGCCCAACTCCGCCGCGCTGAAACTCGCGCGCCGTTTCTGGCCCGGCCCGCTCACCCTTGTGCTGCCAAAGACCGCCGCCGTGCCCGGTATCGTGACCGCCGGGCGCGACAGTGTGGCCGTGCGCGTGCCAAGCCACCCGGTTTTCCGGCGTCTGCTCAAGCTCACGGGCGTCCCGCTCGCGGCCCCGAGCGCGAACCGGTTCGGCTACATCAGTCCGACGACGGCCCGCCACGTGCGCGAGGGTCTCGGCGGAAAAATCCGCCACATCCTCGACGGCGGCGCTGCTCAAATCGGGCTCGAATCCACCATCCTCGACCTGCGCGACCCGCGACGGCCCGTGCTTCTGCGCCCCGGCGCGATCACGCTCGCGGATATCCGCAGCGTGCTCCCGCGCGTCACGGAATCGCGTCGCACCGCGCGGGCCGCCGTGACGACCGCAAAATCTATCGGCCTAGTTGCGCCCGGGCTGCTCGCGCGCCACTACAGCCCGCGCACGCTGGTCGTGTTGCACGCGGTAATTCCGTTGCCGCGGGCCACCTCCTCCGACGCCCGCGACGCCTGGGTTTTTCTGCGTCGCCCCCGCATCGGGAAAAAAACCGCGCCCAACATTTTCTGGCTGGATGAGCGCGGCACGCTTCCCGGCGCGGCGCGCCGACTCTTCGCCACTCTGCGCACGATCGACGCGATAAAATTCCGCCGCATTCACGTCGAACTCGCGCCCGACCGCGGCCTCGGCCGCGCCATCAACGACCGGTTGCGGCGCGCGGCGGCGCGGTGACGCGATTACAGATGTCCGCCGCCGCTGCGTTTTTGTAGGGCTCGACCTTGGTCGACGCTTCAACGCAGTGGTCGCCCACAATCAGACCTGAGCAAGCTCAGGCCCTACGGTCCACCCCCGGCCTCACTTCTCCATGTCGCCCGAGTCGCCCTTCGCCATCGTGATGTAATAGTCCTTGTAGGACTTGTCGTAATATTGGGCGTAGTAGTAGCCGGAGACCGCGAGGTTCAGGCCGTTGAGCACGGCGCCGAAATTCGGCACGTTGGCCTCGAGCAGTTTCCTCGCGCTGAACTGCGCGGCCTTCCGCCGCACCTTGTTGAAGAAGATCGTGAAGATCGAACCGTCGACAAGCGGCAAAATGATCAGCGCATCACTCACCGCGGCGAGCGGCGGCGTGTCGATGAACACCCGGTCGTAACTCTTGCGCAGATCGGCGAGCAGTTGCTCGAAGCCCTTGCTGTTCAGAATTTGCGTCGGATTTTTGGCGCGACCGCCGGCGGGGATGACATCGAGGTTCGGCTGCACGTTGCGCAACACCACCTCGTCGATCGTGGCCTTGCCGGCGCACACATCGATCACGCCGCGGGTATTCTCGACGCGAAACGATTTGTGAATGTTCGGCTTTCGCAGATCGCAGTCGATCACGACGACTTTTTCGCCGTGAGAGGCAAACGTGAGCGCGAGGTTCGTGGTTGTGAAGGACTTTCCCTCGCCGGGAATCGTGCTCGTGATCAAGATGCATTTCGCATTCTTGCTCTCGTCCTTCAGGCGCAGGCTGGAGTGCAGCGTGAGAAACGCCTCGGCCACCTGGCGGTCGCCGTTGTTGATGACGATCTGCGCCTTGTCGGCCTGATCCATGCGCTTGATCTGCGGGATGATTCCGATGAGCGGGAGGCCGACGACGCCCTCGATGTCGAACGAGCTCTTCACCCGGTCGTCGATGAAAGCCACGAAAAATGCGAAGGCGAAGCCAAGCCCCAGCCCGCCGAAGATGCCGAGGCCGAGGTTGAGCATCACGTTGGGTGAGATCGGTTTGTTCTCCGGACTCGGCGAGGCGTGATCGACGACGCGGGCGCTCTGCGTCTCGATGTTGCTCGTCATCGAGGTTTCGCGCGCGCGGGCCACGGTGTTCTGCAAGATCTGATCCTGCGTTTTGTATTCGCGATCGATCTGGTTGTATTCGACGGCGGCGCGGTCGAGCTCGAGGGACTCGGCCTTGATCTTGTCCAACTCGCGCAGCCGTTGGTCGTAATTTTGCCTGGTCGACTGGTAGTCGGCCTCGATTTGGTTGCACACGGAGCCGACCGCGGCGTCGAGTTCGCGCTGCGTCTGCGCGACCGCGTTGCGCGCCTCGATCATCGCCGGCCATTTGTCGCGGTAGCGTTCGCTCAGTTTGGCGATCGCGATTTTTTGCACCGCGAGCTGCTGGGCGAGCAGCGCGATATTGGGCTGCGCGGCGATAAACTGCAGGCCGGTCAGCTCGGCGCCCTTCTGGCGGTGCTCCTTGATTTGGTTCAGCCGGATTTCAGCGGTCTCCAAAGTGATCTGGGCGCGTTGCACCTCCAGGTTGATGGCGCGGAGCGACTCGGTGACGATGTCCTTCCGCTGCTCGAGGGAGACGGCCTTGTTGTCCTCCTTGTATTTTTGGAGTTTCCGCGCGAGCGCATCGACCTTCTTGCGCTGATCGTCGACGGTGTTCTGCAGCTGTTCGACAGCGCGGGACTGAAACGTCGAGCGCAGCCGCTCGTTGTGGTTGAGATACTCGTCGACAAAAAGATTCGCGACCTTGGCCGCGACGAAACGGTCGGGATGCTGGTAGGCGATGTTGACGACCAGCGTGAGGCGCTGGGGAATCACCTTGCGGTTGCGCGCGACGATCTCGGCGACAAACGTGGAGTCGGGCGCGGCCTTGGCGTAGGGCGCGAGGAAATCCCGGAGATCGTCGCCGGCGATGCGCTGGACGACGCGCGTGATGATGGTGCCGCTCTCGATGACCTTGATCTGGGTGTTCAGATCCTCGGCGGAGCGAATGTCGTTATCCATCATCTGCTGCACCTGCATGATGGTGGGATCGCGGCGGAAGATCTGCACGGTCGCGCTCGACTGGAAAATCCGCTGCTCGCTCGCGGTGTAAACGATCGCGCTCGCGAGCACGACGAGGAAGACGACGAGGATATACCAAATCCGCTCGCGCAGGATCAGGATGTAGTCCTGAAACGTGCGCTGCGCGCTCGCACCCTCGCCGTAGCCGACCGCGGCATAGCCCGCGTAATTGCCGCCGTAGTTGTAGCCATAGCCGGTGCCGACCCGCGGCTCTTTTTCGCCTGGTGCCATGAAAAATTTTCGGGCGCTTAGAACGTGCGCTCGGGCACGAATACAACGTCGCCCTTTTCCAACTGGATCGCCTCGCCGCCGCCGCCTTTCATGAGGATATCGACGTTGATCTCCTGGGTGAGGGCATCGCCGCCGGCGTTTTTCCGCGTGAGTTTCACGCGCTTGAGGTCCGCCAGCCGGTTTTGCCCGCCCGCCAGCGTAATGGCATCGACGATCGTCAGCCGGCCCTCTGGGGGAAACGGAACGCGGCCGGCGGTATTGACCTGCCCGATCACGTTGACGCTGCGCTCGGCGTATTTCAGCACGGAGACAGTCACATTGGGGTTGACCAGAAAGTCCTTGTTGTAGAGGTCGCGAATCAGCTCCTCCGCCTGCCGCACGGTCTTGCCCTTGAGGTTGATGGTCTTGATCAGCGGCAGCACGATGGTGTGCTCCTGCGAGATGCTGACCTCGCCCTGCTTGTTGATATCGTCCTCCTGAAAAACCTGCACGCGCAGGATGTCCTGCGGTTGGAGGATATAGTCGCCCGACGCACTCACTCGGGCCACGGTCGTTTTCGCCTCACCCGCTCTCGGCGCGGAATTTTCCGCCGCGACCAGCGCAGCCATCAGGGCGGAGGCGAGGACGGCAAGACGCATGGGATGGAACATCGATGGCATGCGGCCCCCCGGGTTTCCCCCCAAGTCGGTCTGACTAGCGTGACGCGAAGGGTTCAATAGCGGAAATTCGCCGCCACGCTGAACACGTTGTTTCGAAATTCATTCAGGCGGACATCGGAGCTGTAGATGCGATAGTAGTAGTTGCCCACGATGCGCACATTGGTGCTCACAATGAAAGTGGTGCCGACCTGAGCTTCCCAATAGTCATCCGTGCGCGCACCGTAGTTGATCGTGCGCCAGCTGAGGCCGCCGTTGACCCTCCACTCCGGAGTGAGCTTGGCGGTGATCAGGCCGTTCATCTGTTTGTTTTTCAACTGCTGGCCCTGGGGGCTGGTGCCGAAATCATTCGAGGCGCCAAACTCAAGGGTGGTCTTGGGCGTAAGCTCATAGGCGAACTTGGCCTCGAGGCCGAGTTGGTTGGCGTCGCCCCCGTTGCTTACCTGCCGGCGATTCAGGCCCACCGCGAAACGCCCGGTGAGCTTCGGCGAAAACTCGCCGCGCGCACCGACATTGAAGAAATAATCCGTCGAGTCCTGTCCGATATCCACCGTCGTATCGCGGTAGCGATAACCCAGGCTGAGGTCGGTCTTCGGGGTCAGGCGGTAATAGAAATCGACCGGGACAGTGACACTGTCCGTGTCGGCGTAGCCGGCTCGTTTGTAGTTGTCGCGGACGAAACTGATACTCGTCGCCGCCGCCGTTTTTTGCGTCAGCTCGGTCTCGCCCGAGAAGGTGGTGCCAAAATTATCGCGCCGCACCAATCCCGGGGTCTGCCCCGCCAGCGTCGGCCGGGCATCAAAGGAGTTCTGGTTGAGTTCGTGGAAGCTCAGGTCGTAGCCGAGCCGCAGCTTGCCATCGTCAAAGCGCGAGGCGAAATCGGCGGAGAAGAGATTGGTGTTGAGCCCGCTGTGATCGGAGTAGCTGGTAAACGCATCCACCAGCGTGAGCTTGGCCTTGAATTGGGCATTTTTTCCAAACGAAAGCTCGGCCCCCGGCGTCAGCTCGAAGATCAGGTCGCTGGTCGCATCCTTCGCCAGGTAGATGTTGTCATCGGCGCGCATCCCAAGGCCGCCCGTGAGGAAGAGTTCGGCCCCATCGCCAATCGTCAGGAAGGGCGCGGCGGCGCTGGAACATCCGAGGCCGACGGCGACGAGGGAGAAGCGGGGGAGATACTGGAGTGACATACTAGGAAGCGTGAAACGAAAATCTGTGGGCCACGCCACTTGGCGTGCAACGGGCGTATTCTTACGCAGACCAGTTTTACCAAGATTATCCATCAAGATGCAAACGGCATGGCGATCGCGTGCGCAAGTGCATTCTCCGGGCGCGCCGCGCGCCCCCATGATGTTTTCTCCTCTGAAAACGGCGGGACCACTTTGCGCATGGGCGGGCTGAGCGTCACCGCGCCACCGCAAGTTCCCGCAACAGCCGTTCGTTCTGCTCGCGACTGCCGACCGTTACGCGCACCCACTCCGGCAGGCCGTAACTCTTCACCGGCCGCACGATCACCCCGCGGCGTTGCAGCGCCTCGAACACCCGCAGCCCCGCCTGCCCTGAGCCCGTCGAAGGATCGCCCACCTTGATCAAGATGAAATTCGCCACGCTGGGCACGAACTCCAGCCCGAGTTCCCGGCAGCCCTGCTCGATCTGGCGCAGGCCCGCGCGGTTTTCGCGCGCGCAACGTTGGGCAAATTCGACGTCATCCAGCGCCGCCGCCGCCGCCGCCTGCGCGATGGCGTTCACGTTAAAGGGCTGCCGCACGCGATTCAGCAGCGCGCACAATTCCGCGCTCGCGTAGCCGTAGCCGACACGCAGCGAGGCCAGCCCGTAGATTTTGGAAAACGTCCGCAGGCACACCACCTTCCGTCCCTCCGCGATGAGCGGCCGCAGGTCGGGCGCGTTTTCCACATACTCCGCGTAAGCCTCGTCGATCACCGCGATCACATGATCGGGGAGCGCGCGCACGAAGGCCACGAGCTCCGCCTCGGTGTTCGCCGTGCCCGTGGGATTGTTCGGCGTGCAGACGTAGACCAGTTTCGTCCGTGGCGTGATCGCCGCCGCAATCGCCGCGAGGTCGTGCCGCCAGTCGCGGAGCGGCACCTCGATCGCCTTCGCGCCGAAGAGGAGTGTGACCAACTTATAGACGACGAACGCCGGCGCACCCATCACGACCTCGTCGCCCGCGCCCACAAACACGTGCCCGAGCAGCTCGATGATCTCGTTCGAGCCGTTGCCGACGACAAATTGATCCGCGCCAAGCCCGTGCCGCGCCGCCAGTTTCTGCCGCAGCTCGAAACACCCGCCATCCGGATAAAGCTCACCGTGCTCCAGCGCCTGCTTCGCCGCCGCCAACGCGCGGGGCGAGGGGCCGAACGGATTTTCGTTCGAAGCCAGCTTCACAATCCCCGCGGGATCGAGCCCCAGCTCGCGCGCGACGTGCTCGATCGGTTTGCCGGGCTCGTAGATTGGCTGCGTCAGCACCGCGGGTTTCGCCAGCGACTCGAAATTCATCCGATGACTCGAACACGATTCGACTCGCGCGCCAAAGCCTGAAATATCCCCTCCTGCGCTGCAGCCCGCACCCCCGATCCAAAAAACACGTCCATGCCGCGTAGTCGCAAACGTCTCATCCGGATGGTCGCCAAAGCGCTCGCGCTCGCCGCCGGCTGTGCGCTGGCCATTGCCGTGGCCCTGCCATTTCTTCGCTCGACCGATCAATTTCTGCCATTCGCCGCCGACGCTCGTGTCCGATACGAGCCGGGCGCGGAGAAGAACGCCGCCATCATCGCGCGAGCCCTGCCGGAAGCCATCGCGACCGTCGAACGCTTCCAGTTCCGTCCCTTCGCCAAGCCGGTGACAATCTATGTCTGCGCAAGCACGACAACATTCGATCGCCACGGCCTCGGTGTCAGCGGTGCCGGCGGCTTTGTGCTGAACGGGCGGCTCTTCATTTCGCCCAAGCCGCAAAACACCGCCGAGCGGCTGCCGCGAATCCTCACGCATGAGCTGTCGCATCTTCAGCTTGGGCAGCAGCTCGGAATGCTGCGTTATACGCGCAACCTGCCCGGTTGGTTCAAGGAAGGGCTTGCCGTCCATGTCTCCGATGGCGGTGGAGCGGAAACCGTCAGTGAAGCGGAGGGTCGCGACGCGATCGCACGCGACCGGACTTTCCGTCTGCACGAGAGCGGGAGTTTAATTTTCCCGCAGACCGGCGCCCGCGACAACCTACCGGCTCATTTGTTTTATCGGGAAGGCGCGATGTTTGTCGGATTCCTTGCCCGCCTCGATCCGGCGGCCTTCAAGCGCCTGCTGCTCGACATCCAGGATCGGCACGCATTTGCGGACGCCGTGGCCCACGCCTACGGACGCGATCTCCCGGCGCTCTGGCGGGAATTTTCCTCTGAAACAAAGACGGCGGCCCGCTAGCCGCTCTTTGCCGCGGCCGTTCTTCCCCGGCTCGGCACGCGCACCCACTTCATCCCCGCGGCCTCCGCCGCGCGCATCCCCGGCTCCGCATCTTCAAACACGAGGCAGCTCGCCGCCGCGACGCCCATCGATTTCGCCGCGAGCAGAAACATGTCCGGCGACGGCTTGCCATGCACGACATCGTCGGCCGACACCACGACTTTGAAAAGCGCCGCGAGCCCCGCCAGCTCCAGCGAGCGCCGCACCACGGCGCGCGGCCCGCCCGAGGCGATCGCGACCGGATGCGTCCGCGCCACGCGCCGCGCGATCGCGACGACCGGCTCGATCAGCGTCGCTTCGGCCTGCAACTCGAAAAAACGCGCCTCCTTGTCGTGAAACACCGCGTCCGGATCGATCGTCAGCCGGTAGTGCGCCGCGATCAGCTCGGCCACCCGCCGCGTCGGCACGCCGCCGAACGAGTAGAACAAGTCCTCGTCGAGCGGACCGCGCAGCCCCGCTTTCCGCATCGCCGCATCCCACGCGCGATAGTGCAGCGGCATCGTGTCGATGAGCGTGCCATCCAGATCGAAAATGTAACCGGCAAAGTCACCGGGCGGAATCTCCAGTTTCATGCAAAGGGAAGAACGCAACCGCCCACGGCGCACGCCGCAACGCGAATCTCCGTCCCGCTCCGCACCCGCCGCGTCTG
>JANXSC010000175.1 GCA_025352845.1 Opitutaceae bacterium | reverse complement strand
CCCGGCGTCTACTCCGTGCACGTGACCGGGGTGCGCAACACCAACGGCATCGCGCTCGTCGAGGTGTTCGAAGTCCGCTGAGCGGCTGGCAGCCCAATGCAAAAAAACGCCGCGGGAACGAACGCGGCGCTTTTTGTAGCCAACGCTCTGCCGCAGCCGCTAATGTGAGCGGCGTGAGCACCAGCCCCGGTTCCCGTTTTCGCGCCGCGTTGGCCACTGAGCGTCCGCTCCAAATCGCCGGTGCGATCAACGCCTATGCCGCGCTCCTCGTGCAGCGCGCCGGCTTTCGCGCGCTCTACCTCTCCGGCGCCGGCGTCGCGAATCACTCCTACGGCATCCCCGACATCGGCGATACGACGCTCGCCGACGTGCTCACCGACGCCCGCCGCATCACGCGCCGCGTCGATCTGCCGCTGCTCGTCGACATCGACACCGGCTGGGACGACCCTGCCCTCGCCGTGCGCGAACTCGCCGCCACCGGTGTCGCCGCCGTCCACCTCGAAGATCAAATCCCCGCCAAACTCTGCGGCCACCTCCCTGGCAAACAACTCGTCTCCACCGCCGTGATGTGCGATCGCGTGCGCGCCGCCGTCACCGGTAAACCCGACCGCGACTTCGTCGTCATGGCGCGCACCGATGCCGCCGCCGTCGAGGGCCTGTCAGACGCCATCGCCCGCGCCCAGGCCTATGTCGCCGCCGGTGCCGACATGATCTTCGCCGAAGCGCTCCACACGCTCGACGACTACAAAAAGTTCACCACCGCACTCACGGGTGTTCCCGTCCTCGCGAACCTCACCGAGTTCGGCCAGACTCCTCTCTTCACGCTCGAAGAACTTCGCACCGCTGGAATCGCCATGGCGCTCTATCCCCTTAGCGCCAGCCGCGCCGCCGCCGCCGCGTCGCTCGAAATCTATTTCGCCATCCGCCGCGACGGCACGCAGCGGAATGTCGTGGGCAAAATGCAAACCCGCGCTGAACTCTACGACGTGCTCGGGTATCGTTGAGTTTTTGAGTCGCCACTCCGGCGCTTCAAACGCCGTTCAAGGTCACAAATTGTGACCTTGTAGTTCGAGCATCGTATGCGGTCACAGTTTGTGACCGCATGGTTAGGCAAATCAGCCGCAGCCTTTACCCGTCGGCGGGCTTCTGCATCCTCCACCACCGGCCATCGTCTCCATGCCCCGCGCCACCAAACAGAACTCCGCCGCGCTCGCGCCGACCATCGAAGCTGCGATTCACACGCTACGCGGCGAACGCGTGATCCTCGACGCCGACCTCGCGAAAATCTACGGCGTCGAGACGAAAGTCCTCAAACAGGCGGTGAGGCGGAATCGCGAAAAATTCCCGCCCGATTTTCTTTTCGAACTGACCCGCGCCGAGGCCGTAAATCTGCAACACGCAAGAAACCATGAAGATGTCATCTTAAGGTCACAAATTGTGACCTTAAAGCAGGGCCGTCATGTGAAGCACCTGCCCTTCGCCTTCACCGAGCATGGCGCGATCATGGCGGCGAATATTCTGAATAGCCCGCAGGCGGTTCAGATGAGCGTGTTCGTGGTGCGCGCGTTCATCAAGATGCGCGCCGTGCTGACCGACACACGCGAACTCGCCCGCAAGTTAGCCACGCTCGAAAAGGAACTGACCTCGCGCCTCGACACCCACGAGTCCGCCATCGTCGATGTGCTCCAGCGCATCATGGCGCTGCTCGAACCCGCGCCTCAACCACCCGCGCCGCCCGCGCGTGAAATGGGTTTCCACACCGCGCTCAACAAAGACTGAGGATCACGCATCTGCGCTCATCTGCGTTGATTGAATTAGCGGAGATTAGCGCAAATTAGCGTTCCCAAAAAAATCCTATGAACTCGAACACCACTCCCACGCCTCCCCCGTCGCCCGCCCCCGAGTTCAAACCCAAGAAATCCGTCGCCCTCTCCGGCGTCGTCGCGGGCAACACCGCGATCTCGTCCGTCGGTCACGCGGGCAACGATCTGCACTACCGCGGCTACGATATCGCCGATCTCGCGCGCGACGCCAGCTACGAGGAGGTCGCGCACTTGCTCGTGCATGAGCGGCTCCCTAATGCCGTCGAGCTGGCCGCGTATCGCGCGCGGCTGATTTTGCGGCGCGGCATCCCGGCGCCGGTGCGCGCGATCCTCGAACAACTCCCGGCTTCGGCGCACACGATGGGCGTGTTGCGCACGGCGTGCTCCGCGCTCGGTGCGCTCGAGCCCG
>JANXSC010000143.1 GCA_025352845.1 Opitutaceae bacterium | reverse complement strand
CCGACCCGCCCTTTTGCGCCCGGATTCATTCGAGGGCGGGTTAGAAACCCGCCCTACGTTCAACCCCTTTCTCGCACCAACCCCATCACCCCATGTCCACGGTTATTTCGTCCCCTCAGCCCACTTCCGTCCCCAAGGCCGGCCGCTACCGCTGGGTCATCTGCGCGATCCTCTTTGTCGCGACGACGATCAACTACGTGGATCGAAATGTCCTCTCGTTCACGATGCTCGACGACGCGTTTCGCCGCGTGATGCTCGGACTGGCCGCCGGCACCCCGCTCACGGCCGAGCACGTGAATGATTTCAAGGAGCGGATGGGCTACGTCGATGCCGCATTCAAGACCGCCTACGCGCTGGGCTTCGTGATCGCCGGCTGGATGATCGACCGGCTCGGCACGCGCCGCGGTTTTTCGATCAGCATCACGGTGTGGAGCATCGCCGGGGTTTTGCACGGCTTCGTGAACAGCATCATGGGCATGTCGGTCACGCGCTTCCTGCTCGGGCTCGGCGAGGCGGGGAATTTCCCCGCGTCGATCAAGTCCGTCGCCGAGTGGTTTCCGCGGAAGGAGCGGAGCTTTGCCACGGGGTTGTTTAATGCCGGCGCAAATGTCGGCATCATCCTCACCGCGGCGTGCGTGCCGCTGATTGTCGCGGCGTTTGGCTGGCGGGCGAGTTTCATCATCACGGGTGCGCTGGGATTTGTGGTGCTGGTCGTCTGGCTCCTGGCGTTCCATCGGCCGGAGTCGCATCCCAAGGTGACCGCGGCCGAACTCGCCTATATCCGCTCCGATGGCGAGGAGGACAGCGGCAAGCGCGTGACATGGGGTGCGCTGATCCCGTTCAAGGCGACATGGGCTTTTGCGATCGCGAAATTCATGACCGACGCGATCTGGTGGTTCTATCTCACGTGGCTGCCGAGCTTCTTTAACGACAACCCTGCGCTCGAAACCAAACTCGACCTCAAGTCGGTCGGCATCCCGTTCGTCGTGATCTACCTGATTTCAGACGGCGGCAGCATTTTCTTCGGCTGGCTGGCGACGAAGTTCATCGGCCTCGGCTGGTCGGTGAATCGCGCGCGGAAAACCACGATGTTGATCTGCGCGCTCTGCGTCGTGCCGATCTTTTTTGCGTCGATGACGTCGAGCCTCGTCCTCGCGATCGCGCTCATCTCGCTGGCGACGGCCGCGCACCAGGGCTGGAGCGCGAATCTGTTCACGACCGTCTCCGACATGTTTCCGATGCGCGCCGTCGGCAGCGTGACGGGCATCGGCGGTATGATGGGTGGCATCGGCGGCGCGTTGCTCGCGGCCTTCGCCGGAAAAATCATCGCGTCGACCGGCAGCTACCTCCCGCTCTTCATCATCGCCTCCTGCGCCTATCTGATCGCGCTGCTGATTCTGCACGTGCTCGCGCCGCGGCTGGAGCCGGTGAAGCTGGCGGAGTAGGGCTGCTTTTCTAACACACATACGCGTGGGTTGAGAGGCGAAGTGCCCGCGGTTTTTGCCCGAGTTGGCGACTACGGATTGGGGGGGGGCGTTTTGTAGCAAAGGCCCGGTCGGGCGCGGTGAGCGACGGATGCTTGCTTCGGATTTGATAACGGCACAAACCATGCGAGTTAGGATGATTCAATAAGATGAAATTGCCCTTCCCTTCCGTGGCGCTGATGATCGCCGTGGTTTTTGGCGGGCAGTCCACGGTTTGCGCGCAGGTCTTCACGGCGAATTTCAATGCCAACAACGGCGGGTTCGTGTCGGCGGTGTATCCCGGTTCCACGGGCAGCCTGGTGCCAACCAGTTGGACCTACGGCGCGACGGCCGGAGTGGGTGCCAGCAACGGGGCCTGGTTCGTCAATAATTTCGAGGCCGACACTGGCACCAACGCCTGGATCGGCCTCACGCTCACGAGTCCGGTGACATCGATCACGGCGACCAGCGACCATCGCATCAGCTTCGATCAGCGTTTCAGTTTCGAGCCGTCGTTCGATGGCGGGCAGCTTCAGGTCAGTGTGAACGGCGGCGGCTTCGTGACCGTGGGCAACTCCGCCTTCACCGCCGGCGGTTACACGGGGACGATTGACTCGACGTTTTCCAACTTGAGCCTCATCGGCGGGCAGCAGGCTTGGACGGGTGATTCCACCGGCTACGCCACGCCCAACTACGTCACGAGCACGGCGACGATGGCGTTTGCCGCGGGCGATACGGTCCAGATTAGATTTCTCGGCGTCTGGGATTCGCGCGCGGTGGGCAGTAATCCGGGCTGGGTGATCGACAATGTCGCGGTGACGGCGATTCCAGAACCGGAGGCGGGCGCGTTCGGTGTGATTGCCGCCGTGGTCGCAGTCGGGTATTCCCGACGGCTGAGAAGCGCCCGGCGTGAGAGGGCCGGCCGGTCATGACGCCCGCGGGCTGTGCGGCGGTTGTGGCGCTGGCTGACGCGGCAGTGAGAAATGGTGGAGGTGGTGGGAGTTGAACCCACGTGCCCCTGACCTTTGCGCACCGCGTCTACCTGTGATAGTGCGACTTTAATCTCGCCAAGGTCACGCCATCGCACGCGCTGAGACCCCAGCCAGTCCCCGGATGAAGTTACGGCGCGCAGTCCGCGGACGGCTCCGCGCGCTATGCCTGCTGTCGTCGTCAGTTCCCGCTAGCAGGTGTCGCGGGACCAACGTGGCTGCACTTAGGCAGCCAGGGGCATTTCTTCAGTTTTGCCGTTTGTTTGTTTCGCAGGGAGTTTAACGAGAGACCCACGACTCTCGACAGGCAACGGCGCGCTCCAACCAAGGGTAGAATCCAGAACACCCCCGGAAAATTTTCGATTTTCGATTGGGGATTTTCGATTGAGAGCGAACCAATCAAAGAACGACGGCGGGAACATGCGCCGCCCTCGGCCGAATGCAAGCGTGGCGAAACCCCGACCTACGGGCGCGAGCGGCAAATTGATACACTGCCGGAAACTCCATCACTCGGTGCGTCAGGTGGTCAGACCGAGCAGCCCGCGCGTGAGTTGGAAATCGACGAACCCCTGTGCCATTGAGGCCGGCGTGCGCTCGCGCTGTGCGACGCCGACGATCCAGCGCAGCAGTTCGGCTTCGTCGCCCGTCGTGTCGCCGGAGAGGAAGAGATCGATGTCGTCGCCGGCAATAAGGCTGCGCTCGGTGGCTTCGGCGGCTTGGATGACGGGGAACAGCGGATGGCCCTGCTGCGCGTGCCCGCTCACGATCGTGAGCGCGAGGTGCGCGCCGTTACCGGCGAGGCCGGTGAGGTTTTCGACCCAGTGTTCCGATTCGCTGGCGACGATGTGTAGGCCGGCGGTGCGAACGGGCTCGCCGTAAGAGAGGGTCGCGTGCGGCGCGGCGGCCCCGAGGAGCGCCGCGCGGAAGCCGGCGTGCGCGAGCAACGGATCGCTTTCGACGAGGAGAATGGTCCCGCCGCCGGCGAGGATGGCGCGGGCGATGGACGCAAGAGTCGTGGCCGTGGACGCAGCGACCGGCGCGGCGGTGAGCAGCGCGAGTGAGAGGGCCCCAAGATCGGCGGGCACGGTCGCGGCGGGTGGAAGCGCGGCGACTTTTTCGGTGAACCACGCCTCGATCTTGGCGAGGACTTTTTCGATGCCGCCGTCGAGCTGCACGCTGGCGAAACCGAACTGCGCGGTCGCGAGGCCCGCGGCGGCGAAATGGTGGCGCAAGACATCGTTCGGCACTTTCTCGCAACCGTGTTCGAGCAAAAGCGCGGCGGCGACGTTGGGATGCGTGAGATAGCCGCGGTAGGTGCGGTGCAGCAGCTCATACATGGTTTCGCCGCCGAAACCGCAGCCCTCGGTGTGGGTGAAGCCGACGAAGCGCGAGATGCCCTGCGCGCGGCCGAGCTGTTTGGCGTTGAGCCGGTCGGCGGCGAGGCGCGCGATTTGCGTGGAGCAGAGGCTGGTGGGCAACACGAGCGCGACCCGTTCGGTGGCGTGGCGGCCGTCGGTGAGGTGAAACGCTGAGAGAGTAGGGCGGGTCTTTGACCCGCCCTTTGGGGGATGAATGGTTTTCGAGGGCGGGTCAAAGACCCGCCCTACTTGCAGCGGCTTTCCATCCGGCGCGATGCGTGCGCGTAGCTCGGCCAGGTGCGAGGTGTCGGTCTGCGCCCAGTTGCGCCAGAGGGAGACTTGCGAGTGGCCGGCGTGTTCGCCCTTGGATCTTTTTCCGGAGGCGGTGGCGATGAGCAGCTCGAACGCGTCGGCCGTGACCTGTTCAAATGGTTCGCCGTCGAGGTAACGGCCGGCGTTGATGTCCATCTCGTGGCTGAGGAGCGTGTGCCGGCGCGTGGTCGTCGTGATCTTGAGCGTCGGCACGAATGGGAAATTCGTGATCGAGCCGTTGCCGGTGACGAAGAGGATCAGGTTGCAGCCGCAGCCGACCTGGCCGGCGATGCCTTCGAGGTCGTTGCCGGGGCCGTTCATCAGCGCGAAACCCGGCGCGGCAAACGGCGCGGCGTAGTCGATGATGTGATCGAGCCGCGTGCGCGGATCTTTTTTGTGCACGGCGCCGAGGGATTTCAGCGCGATGTTGTAGAGGCCGCGGAATTTGTTTCCGGCCGAGGGATTGCTCTCGGGCGTGAGCCCGTGCCAGGAAAGTTTTTCGCGGAACGCGGCGAGCCGGCCCATGAACGCGCGCGCGGTGGCGAGATCGCGGACGTTTTTCAACAGGTAGCCCTCCGCCCCCATCGTCTCGTCGATTTCGGTGAGGATGCCGGCGCCGCCGTGGCGAATGGCCTCATGCACGATCGCGCCGGCGAGGGGATTGCCGCTGACGCCGGAAAACGCATCGGAGCCGCCGCACTGGAGCGCGATGCGCAGATGCGAGAGCGATTCCTCCGTGCGGCGCGCGACGCTCACGCTCGGCAGCCAGCCGCGCACGAGGCGCTCGCCCTCGGCGAGTCCGGTGGCGAGCCCGTGATTGAGCGTGAGAAAAGCGTGCGGCACGGCGTCGAGCGGGTAGCCGTGCTCGCGCATGAAGGCGGCGAGCCGCGCGTTTGTGATCGGCTCGACGCCGTAGTCGACGGCGAGCACTGCGCCGATGTTGGGATGCACAATGAAACCCGCGAGCGAGCGGAGGATTTCCAGCGTGTTGTTCGGCTCACTGGTGCCGCCGCCCTCGGTGTGAGCGATGGCGACGATGCCGTCGAGCGCCGGATGCACGCGCGCGAGCACCTGCAACCGTGCGGTCAGCTGCCGCGCGAAACTCGCCGTGCGCGACGTCGTGCCGATGATTGCGATGACGTTGCGTGTGCCGACGCCGCGCGCGCCGGGCCGCCGGTAGCCGGCAAACGTGCGCGCCGGGTGCGCGGGCGCGAGGTCCGCGCCGGGGCGGATGGTGCGCTCGTCGAGCTGGAACGGCTCGTCCGCATCGCGAAAATTTGCCTGCGCCGGGAGCGACGTGACGCCGATCTGGCGGACCGCGAGAGCGGCGAGCATCGAGGCGTTGCTCACGTAATCGCCCGGCGCGATCGCCGAGAGGGCGAAGCCGAACGGCAGTCCCCACGACAACAGTGGTTCGCCCACCGCGACGGGTTTCACCGCGAAGCGATGACCCTCCAGCACGGTGTGCGGCAGCGCGCGCGGGCCGGCCGGCAACGCGAGCATGGTGCCCGCCTCGAGCCGCCGGATCGCGATCGCGACATTGTCGCCGGGCGCGGGCAACCGGGAGATAGTTTCGAGTGGGAGCGGGGCGGACGTCATGTGACAGAGTGAATGGGTCGCGTCGCGCGTGTCGAGTGCCGGGCCGGCGCTTGCGGTGTAGGCGGGGTGCCTTCACCCCGCAGGCGGTCGACGATTATCCCGCAATTCAGCGGGGTGAGGGCACCCCGCCTACATCAATCAGCCTCAAATCTCACGCGTCGCTCGAGTTTGCCGATGAGTTTGAGCCAAGCTTCAACTACCGGCCAGTCCGCCGGCGCAAGATCATAGTTCTTTAGCTCCGCGATCTCCACCCACGCGAGCGCTGCGTGCTCGTGCGCGCGCGGCATTGGGCTGGTGGGCGCGAGTTCGCACACGAACGGGATCATCTCGATCACCACGGTGCCATAGTCGTGCGTGAAAGGTGGTAGCGCGCGGCGGATAAAAATCTCGCAACCCAGTTCCTCGCGTATTTCACGCACGAGCGCCTGCTCCGGCGATTCGCCCGCCTCGATCTTGCCCCCGGGAAACTCCCACTTCATCCCGAGATGCTTGTGCGCCGGGCGTTGCGCGAGTAGCACGCGATCATCGCGATTGAAGATCACGGCGCAGACGACAGGAAGGGGGCGGGCGGGAATCACGGAGATGGTGGGCGGGGAAAAATACTGCGGTCGGGCGGCGGAGTGGAGATTGCGACCGCGCGCGGAGCAACGGAAGCCCGGAGCGAGCGGCCGCCCGGCGCGGTGACAAGAATAGCATCGACCATCCGGTGAGGTTTTCTTTGAGTCCGCCCACCCGTTACCCCGCGGCGCCGGCACGACCGACCGCCGCGTGATTTTCCCCCAATCATGAAAACCCAAATGGCTACGACCAAAGTTTTGGCTCACGCGTTGACGCTGCTCGCGTTGGCACTGCTCTTGCCGACGCTGCGTGCGGCGGACTCGACATCGATCTCCGGCACCGTCAGCAACACCGCCACCGGCAATCTCCTGCCCGGTGCCAAGGTTGAAATCCCAAGCCTCGGTCGCAGCGCGCTCGCCGACATCACCGGCCGCTATGTGTTCTCCGATGTGCCCTCCGGCACCCACGAGCTTGTCGCCACCTACATCGGCCTCGACGCGGCGAAATCCACCGTGTCGGTCTCCGCCGGGCAGCGCGCCACGCGTGACTTCGATCTCACGTCGGGCATTTACCGGCTCGATGCGTTCAAGGTCACCGGCGAGCGCGAAGGCAGCGCCGCGGCAATCACCGCGCAGCGCAATGCCGACAACGTGAAAAATATCGTCGCGATGGATTCCTACGGCAACCTGCCCAACATGAGCGTCGGCGAGGTCGTCATGCGCCTGCCCGGTATCGCCGGCAGCCCTTCCGACGAGGGGCTAAACTACGGGTTCAATATCCGCGGCATGGGCGCCGGGCTCAATACCGTCACGATCGATGGCGCGCTCGTCACCAGCCTGGGCACGAGCCGCGCCTTTGAGATGCAGAGCATCAGCGGCACGATGTTCGACCAGCTCGAGCTCACCAAGGGCAACACGCCTGATAAGCCCGCCGATTCCCTCGGCGGCAACATCAACCTGAAGAGCCGTTCCCCGCTCAGCATGAAAGAGCGCCGCCGCGTGAACTACAGCGCCACGATGCGCACCGCGCCGTCCTTCACGCAGCAGATTCCGCTGCGCGAGGCGCACCGCTCGCACCCGCTCCTCACGCTCGCCTATCAGGAGGTCTTCGATGCCTTCGGCTCCGACCGCAACCTCGGCGTCGCCGCCAATATTTTCTACAGCGAGAACGCCGTCGGCTTTTTCCAAACCGATCGCGATTACCAGAACACCACCGGCCAGCCCGCCTACCTCTGGGACTACACGACCTTCGACAACATCAACAACCGCAAGCAGGGCAGCGTGAACGTGAAATTCGACTACCGGCTCTCGCGCACGACCAAGCTCACGCTCGGCACCACGCTCAATTACAACAACGAGACCTTCCGCCGCCGCTACCTCACGCGCACCTACGCCAACCAGGGCTCCACCGATCTCACCAACGCGGCGATAGAGCCCGGCTACACCTCGCTCGTCACGCGCGTCCTCCCCACCGCCAATTCGCGCATCGATGTGACGAACCGCGGGCCCAACAATTATTTCGTCCGTATGCGGCGTGTCGATTTCGGCGCGGAGCACGATTTCGGCCGGCTCCAGCTCGACTACGCGGGCTCGCTTGCGCTCACCCACCTCAACAACGGCAACGGCCACGGCGGCGAGCTCACCATGCGCCTCGCCAACGTCGGTTGGATCATCGATCGCACGCAGAGCGATCTGCATCCGCGGTTCACACAAACCGATGTCACACCGGCCAACGACATGACGAACCCCGCCAACTACCGCCCGACCGGCCAGCTTCTGAATGGCAACAGCGAGAACGACCAGTTCGTGAAGGAAGCGCGGCTCAACGCCCGCTACCAGATCCCCGTGGAGTTTCCACTCGCGCTCAAGGCCGGCGGCACGTGGCGCGAGCAGGACGTGAAGACGCCGAGCAAATCGCGCCGCTGGAACTACATTGCGACCGGTCCGCTGCCCGCCGACCCGAGCGTGATCACATTTGATCGCGTGACGACCGGCCGGCTCATCCCGCAGTGGACGACCTCGATGTTCATCAACGAGCGCACGCCCGTGGACCCCTCGCTCTGGAGCGAGGACGTTTACTACCGTGAGCAAAACCGTTTCACCAACACCCGCGGCGTCACCGAGACCGTGTCGGCCGGGTATCTCATGACGCAGGGCAGGATCGGTTCGACGGGTTTTCTCGGCGGCGTGCGCACCGAGAAGACCGAGACCGAGAGCTTCGGCTACGTGCGCACGCGCCGGCCCAGCAGCGCCGCCGAGCAGGCCGCCGACGGTGTCGCGGCCGCTCAGCGCGATTACGCCGGCACCTTCCGCCGCCTCAACGGGAGCTACACCAAATCGTTTCCGAGCGTGCATCTCATGCACGACATCACCACCAACCTCAAAACGCGGCTCACCTGGTCCACGAGCTTCGGCCGGCCCGGTCTCGGCAACCTGCTCCCGAACGAATCCGTGAACGAGAATTCCTCGACCCTCACCATCAACAACCCCGCGCTGCTCCCGCAAAATTCCCGGAATTGGGATGCGACTCTCGAGTATTATTTCGAGCCCGTCGGCAATTTTTCCGTCGGTTGGTTTCACAAGGAAATCCGCGACTACATCGTGAGCGGCATCAACACCGGCACGATCGGCAGCGGCACCGACAACGGCTACAACGGCGAATACTCCGGCTTCACGCGCTTCACCTCGCTCAACGCGGGCACGGCGATCGTGCAGGGCTGGGAGTTCAGCTACCAGCAGCAGTTCACCTTTTTGCCCGGCGCGCTCAAGGGCCTCGGGTTCAACGCCAACTTCACGCAGCTCGAGGCGCACGGCAATTTCGGCGGCACGGCCAACCTCGGCTCCGGCAAGGTCGCCGGCTTCATTCCGCAGGCCGGCAACCTCGGCCTCACGTGGCGCTACCGCAGCTTCGGCTCGCGCCTCCTCTACAACTACACCGGCGACTACATCGACACCTACAACGCCGCCTTCCCCGGCCGGAATTATTTCCGCTTCCCCTTCCGCACCGTGAACGTCGGCGTGAGCTACCAGCTCCGCCCCACGCTCAGCCTCACCGCCGATGTCGCCAACCTCTTCAACGAAAACCAGCGCCTCTACCGCGGCGACCGCAGCCAGATGGCCCGCACGATCATCAACGGCACCACGGTCACCCTCGGGATGAGCGGGCGGTTCTGAACCCAACGGCTGCCCACAAGGGGTGTGGGGCGCAATCAGGTTTTGAGCGATCTCGCGGGGCGAGACCACGACGATAGCCGTGGGCTTTCAGCCCACGGAGCACCGTCGGAAGCAGGCCGCATCGCGGAGCGATGCTTGAACCCAGCGACCGCTCAAGCGTCGCTTCGCGACGCCTGCCCCGCGAATTTCAGCCCGTGGCTTGAAAGCCACGGCTAGGTTCACGTCGTCGCTCCGCGACCTCCTGAAAACAGATTTGCGCCCGTTTGGGCAGGAAGTGAAAGCCGATGTGCGACGCCGGTTCAGTCTTCGTTCCCCCGTCGCAGGCGCTTGGCGGACTCGGGCGCGGCGAGATAGTTTTCCCGGCTCACGACCTTGCGGCCCGACTTTTTTTCCAGCTCGCGGCGGGCGTTGCCGGCGATCGTGCCGCCCGCGACGGCGGCGGCTTGGTTTTCCGGGAAACCCTGCGTGTCGCGATTGCGCGCAATCTCCGTCGTGGAGGCTTCGTCGAGCATGGAGAAAATCAGCTCCAGATCGGTCATGTGGTCGCGGAGGTTTTCGCGCTTCAGGCGTTTCAACTCCTTGTATTGCGACGGCGTGACGCCGAAGGCGGCCTTGGAAATCTCCGCGGTGAGGATGGAGTATTCGAGCTGCTCCTTTACCCCGCGTTTTTTCCACTCGTCGGTCAGCTCGTCGCGGATGGCGATGCTGCGCATCCGCTTTTCGATCCACGCCTCGGAGTAGCCCTTGGCCTTGTAGAGGGCGCGGGTGCGCTTGGTGGCGAGCTCGGGGTCTTCGATTTCCTGCACGCGTTCGTAGCCGACTTTGGCGAGCCAGCGCTTGAACGGCTCGGCCTTCGGATTGGGGATGGATTGAATCAGACGGAAAATTCCCTCGGTGTGCCAGCAGAGGAGTTTTTGCGGGCCGCCCGCGGTGGAAAACTCCAAGGCAAGGGGGGGGGCAATTTGCCCCCCCCCCTTGAACGTTTCGGCAAGCGAGGGTTCGCGACGGCGCATATCCTTGAGGTAGCCGGCGGGATTGGCGGAGTCGGTGAGCGCGGCGACGACATCGGTGATGACAAACCACCACTCGCCGCCGTGGAGCGTCTTGCGGATTTCCTTTTTCTGGAAAAGGGCGATGCGGGTTTCCATGGAGCGGGGAGGGCTTTAGAAATTACGGCACCGCAGGCTAGACTGGCGAGCACGCTACGGACGGTGACATCACGTGCCGCGAATAAATGCTGGCTGCACTTATCCCGTTCGGCCGACTAGCTCCGGGCGGAATCCCTCGGGCAATTCGTGGTAAGCGAGAGCGCGGATGATCGTGTTGCCGAGGCCAGCGGAAATATTTTCGGGCACAATCGCGTGGGCCTCATTGGTTGGGAGCGCGTCTGCGACTACCGAAAGACTGGTGGGCGTTGGCTTGCCATTGGCCACGTAGGACCGGCCCACATCTTCCAATCGCCCGACTCCGATTTCACCCAGACGCTCCAGTCTCAGACCGGGCAATTTCTGGACCGTGGCGGCGAGTTTGCGCCATTGCAGGGCGAGCGGTATGATCGCCAACCGGCTGACGGAAGTATTCGGCCCCTTGAACAGACTCGGAGAAACTCTCCCACTGGTGCGGTCGAATTTATCGGAGCAGAGAGCCCGCACGACCTGCTCTTCCCGTGGCAAGCGCATAGGGTGGCGTTACGCCGCAGCTTGGTTGCAGCGTTCGGCGAGTCGCGATAGCTGCTCTGCGGGCACGTGACCTTCTGCGCCTTGCGACTCGATAAAGTAGTCGGCGCCTTCCGCTGACAGAGTTACGTTGATGGCCGAGCCGTCACGAGCTTCCCACGTGAGTTCAAGCTGACCCTCGTCGGTGACGAAAAGGCTGGGTGGCGGCTGACTCGTCAGGAAACGTGCCGCGGCAAGAAATTTTCCAAAGTTGTGATAGGTGCCCCAGGCGATGGCTTGGCTATGAGGGCCGGCCCAGCCATCCGGCCAGCGGCTGAAATCATGGAAACGCTGCCATGCCGCGTCGCCCAATTTGGCGTAAACCAATCCTGGGACTTCGGGCGGCACGCTGCTTTGCATCCACGACGTGACATGCGGGATCGTCCAATGGAACGCAGGTTGCGGTGCGATCCATTGGCCGATGGAGACACGGGTTTGAGGGATTTCAGAGAGAGCGGGCATGGCGGGAATCAATATTCTGGATTAAGCGTGGCGAGGAAAGTCGGTTTTAACAGCTCACGGAAGAACATTTCTTTTTGGACCTTGTGCGCTTGATCGAAGAGCGAGACCGCTTGTTCCCAAAATAACTGAGGATCTACAGTGAACCCCATGTCCACATCCAGCAGGCAACCTTGTTTGGTGCCTTGGGCGGATTCCAAGAGCGCATGGTTGGTGATCTGCACCTGGCAGATATGGTTCTGGCGTTTCAAATGACTTGTCACTTGCAGCGGTTGATCGATTTCGCTTCGGCCGCCGATGAGCAGATCGATCTGTAGGCAGGTTTGCAGCGGATGACCGAAGAAATCTGAGTAGCGTAGGCCGAGACGCTCAGGCGTTTTGATCAGTTTCAACGGGCGCAGTTGCGCCAAGACCCACGCCAGCATTTCGCGGTAGACCGACCAACCTGGATATTCGCGGGAACCCATTCCAAGGAAGAAACCACGCGGGCCGACGTGAAGGGACAAAAACTCACCGTGCATCACAACGGTGGGTGCATAACGCAGCTCGGGCATTTTCGCTCGGGCGGCGTCGGGAATCTGGGCCTGACCCAATTCGGCCTGCTTCGGAAAGCGGTCGCGCACGGCGCTGTAAACCAATCCCGGCACCACGGTGGGGCTCTGGTCCGTCTGGAAGCGAACTTCGGTAATCGCATTCACGATCGAGCACGGCGTGATGCGAGTCGGCAGAGGGAACGGCGGAGAGGGAAGCTCGGACATGGCAGGGATGGCGGATGATTAGTCACAGGCATGAGCCAAGCCAAGCCGCTTGTCGCCGAAGGGCATCGCACTACGGGATTGAGAGTGCCGAGTTTCCTCGGCCGTCCGGTCGAGCGAATAGCCGTATTCGTTGACGAGGGTGCAAACGTATTCTTGGCGCATGCGCTCCTCGGGCGTCTCGACAAGCCGCAACTTGCGGAGGTGGCTGCGGATTTCGCTCTTGGCGTTAAATTGAACGGAGGACGGGACGGGAGTGGCGGCGGGCGGCATGGGGCGGGGAAGGGAGCGGACCTCGGTTGAACTGGTGACTCAGGCGCGGCGCAGCTTGCGCGGTTTGTAGGGGAGCGGCGCGAGGCGCAGGAGGGCGGCGAGGGGATCCTTGTGGACGAGTTCGGCGTCGACCTGGCGGGCCGTGGCGGCGATAAAGGCGTCGGCGAAGGAGATGGCGTGCGCGGCCTTGAGCCGGCCGGCGGCAAGCGTCAGGGGTGCGTCGGGAAAAATTACGGTGAGCGGCTAGCCGCGCAGAACGGCGACGACATCCTCGGCCTTGGCCGAGCCGTGATCCCGGTGGGTGATGGGGTAAACTTCCGCGAGGCTGGCGAAGCTCAGGAATAGCTCGCATTTGCCCGCGTAGGCGGGGACGAGGCGGGCGCGCACGTCTTCGCAGGCCGGCTCGGCGCCGAGCGCGGTCAGCAGGGCGGAGGTATCAAGCAGTGCGCGGGCGTTTTTCACGGGCGCGTTCGATGGCACGGGCGGTGCGCAGACTGGCGGAAAGGTTCAGCCCCTTGGTCAGGCCGATGCCATATTTGTCGGTTGTGCCGCCGAGCGGGACGACGCGGATGCTCGTGCCCTCGTCGATCCAGGCGAGGCGCGAGTTGACGCCGAGGCCGTATTTGCGGCGCAGCGCGCTCGGCACCACGGTCTGGCCGCGCGAGGAGAGGAGGGTGTTCATGGGAAAAAAAGCAAAGCAAAGCCTGCCGTTATCAAGCATAAGGTCGGATGCTTTGTGGCGAGGTGCCCTGTTGCAGGGTCGCGATTACGCCTGCGCGGCGCGAGTGGCGCAAGGGTGGGGGCGAACATCGCGTCGTTTTCGCAGATGGGCTCGGGTCTTCTCCGGCCGGCCGGATTTTTCCGATTGGCTGCAACTTTCCGCGCTGCGCCGGGTTTTCTTCGGCATGAACTCGTTTTTGAAAATCTTCCTGCTCGTCGTGCTCGCGCTCGTCGCGATCAAGCTCCTGCCGCTCACGCTGGCGATGGGCTGCGTGCTTGGGCTCGCGGTCGCGGGGTTGGTGCTCGTGGGTGTGTCTGCTCTGGCCGGGATGCTCGCGGTCGCCGTGGGCATCGTGGCGGCGCTCGCGCCGCTATGGATTCCCGTGCTGGCCATCGCCGGCCTGATTGCGGTGATCAGGCGATTTGGTCCGCGCACGGTCGCGGCGTGATTTCGGGCTCCCGCCCTCGCTCCGACTTAGCGAGGGCAGGAGAGGTTTGAGGTTGGCGCGGGGGAAGAGACGCGTTTGCTCGAAGGAAATGGCTGACGAACTTCCCTCCCGCGTGGTCGCGAGCATCGCGTTTGTGGGCCGGTCGGGTGGGCAGGTGAAGGCGCTGGGCGGTTTTAAGAAAGGCCACCACACGCTGCCCGATGCGACCAATGCGGTGACCAATGCCTTCCTCGGAAAAATCTGCGCGACCGAGCTGGGCGACGAGGCGGAGCGATTGTTTCAGGCCGTGCGCGCCGGGCTCGGCTACAAGCGCAAGGAAGTCGCCCTCAGCGTGACGAGTCCGCTCGCGGTGCTCACGGCGCGGGATTTCACGGTCGAGATTTTCTACGCGCTTGAGGAGCGCGAGTCCGCGCGCTACGCGGTGACGACGACACTGCGCGAGTTGATCGATGCGCGGCTCGCGCGCCGGGAGGAGTTCTCACGGATCTTCGCGGGGAAGTTCACCGAGATCTCGTTCGCGTTGAAAAAGGGCGTGCGCGTCGAGGCGGTGATCGACGCGATCGAGGCTCTTGATTGCGAGGGTGGGTTGAGCGTGCGCTACCCGTCGGACTACAGCGACTGCGTGATCCGCGTGGAGGGGCTCGACGCCGAGGTGCGCTGCACCGGGGCGACGCTTGAGGTGGTGTTTCCGCGCGGCAGCACGCCCGCGGATTTGATCGACGCGTTCAGCGCGGTGCGCGAAGCATTCCAGATCAGTAAGGCGCTGAGCGGGCTGATTGGGTGAGAAGAGGGAAGCCAGGAAATCCGGAAGGATTTTTCCGGGGTTCTTGGTTTCCTACTTCAAAACGAAAACGGCGACCGTGGTCGGCCGCCGTTACAGGGGATCGCCACCTGCGCGGAGCGGGGCTCGCGATGACAGGCAGGACTACGCGATCATCTCGGCCACGAAGGCGCGCTCTTCGGCGAGTTCCTTGTTCGTCGCGGCGATCTTCGCCTTCGCGAAGTCGTCCATGACGTAGCCGGTGATGACTTCGTAGCTGCCGGGCGTCGTAGTGCGAACGGGCATACCGGCCCAGACGTTGGCGTCGAAGCCGTAGCGGCCTTCGCTTTTCACCGCGATGGAGTGAATCGCGCCGGGCGTGACGAGGGAGCGGACGTGATCGACGAGGGCGTTGGCGGCGGACGCGGCGGAGGAGAGGCCGCGGGCGGCGATGATCGCGGCACCGCGTTTGCCGACGGTCTCGCAGAACGGTCCTTGGAGCCACGCGCTGTCGGTGATGACGGCGGGGAGGGGCTGGCCGTTGATCGTGGCGTGGGCGAACGACGGAAACATCGTCGGGCTGTGGTTGCCGTAGATGAATATGTCTTTGACGGCGGTGAGATCGACGCCGGCTTTTTTCGCGAGCTGCGTCTGCGCGCGGTTTTGATCGAGGCGGACCATCGCGGTGAAACGCTCGGCGGGGAGGCGTTTCGCTTGTGAGGCGGCGATCATGCAGTTCGTGTTGGCGGGGTTGCCGACGACGGCGATGCGGGCATCAGCGGCGGCGACAGCGTCGATGATGCGGCCCTGGCCGATGAAGATCGTGCCATTGTCCTTGAGCAGATCGGCGCGCTCCATGCCGGGGCCGCGGGGCTTGGCGCCGACGAGGAGACACCAGTTGGTGTCCTTGAAACCGATGGCGGGATCGGAAGTCTGGACGATGCCCTTCAGCAGCGGGAAGGCGCAGTCGTCGAGTTCCATCGCGACGCCTTCGAGTGCCTTCAGGGCCTTTTCGATCGGGGCCTCGATTAGCTGGAGGATGACCGGTTGGTCAGATCCGAACATCGCGCCCGAGGCGATGCGGAAAAGGAGAGAGTAGCCGATCTGGCCGGCGGCTCCAGTGACAGCGACGCGAATGGGAGATTTCATAGGAGGAAGAGGTTTAGCCCACGGAATACGCGGAACACACGGAAGAAATTTCGGCGGGGAAGAAAATTTTCAGGCAAAGCGCGGCGCGAGGGCGGCGTGGAGATCGCGGACGAGTTTCTCGGTTGTCGGCCAGTCGATGCAGCCGTCGGTGATGCTGACGCCGTAGCGGAGTTTTTCCTTCGGCACCGGGAAGGGCTGGCTGCCGGCGGCGAGGTTGCTCTCCACCATCGCGCCCATGATCGAGGTGTTGCCGGCGGCGATTTGCACGAGGAGGTCGCGCATTACCTTGGGCTGGAGTTCGGGTTTTTTGGCGGAGTTGTCGTGCGAGCAGTCGACGAGGATGGACTTGGGCAGGCCGGCCTTGGCGAGGCTCGCCTCGGTCTGTGCGACGTGAGTCGCGGTGTAGTTGGGCCCCGTGGCACCGCCGCGGAGGACGATGTGGCAATTGGGATTGCCGCGCGTGACGATGGCGGAGGAGGCGCCGTCGAGGTTGATGCCAAGAAAAGTCTGTGGCTGGCCCGCAGCCCTGATGGCGTTGATCGCGGTTTGGAGGGAGCCGTCGGTGCCGTTTTTGAATCCGAGCGGCATCGAGAGACCGGATGCCATCTGCCGGTGCGTCTGCGATTCGGTCGTGCGCGCGCCGATCGCGCCCCAGCACACGAGGTCGGCCACATATTGCGGCGTGATCGGATCGAGAAATTCGGTGGCGGTGGGGAGTCCGAGATCGAGCACGTCGCGCAGGAATCCCCGTCCGAGGCGCAGGCCCGCGGCGATGTCATGCGAGCCGTCGAGGTGCGGATCCATCACGAGGCCCTTCCAGCCCACAGTGGTGCGGGGTTTTTCGAAATAAACCCGCATGACAATCATCACGCGAGAGGCCACTTCCTTGGACAGCGCGGCAAGCCGGCGGGCGTAATCGCGTCCAGCAGCGAGGTCGTGGATTGAGCAAGGGCCGATGATGAGCAGGAAACGTTTGTCGTCGGTGAAGATGAGCCGGTGGATCTCCTCTCGGGTGCGGGCAATAAATGCGGCCTGATTCTCAGTCTTCGGCAGCTCGGCGAGCAGCGTCGCGGGCGAAGGGAGGAGACGCGTTTCGACAACATTGATGTCGGAGGTTTTCTGCATAAACCGCCGACTTTGGCGGGCGGCGCTGGCGGCGTGCAAGCCCCGTGTCGGCGATTGGCCGTTGACTCTCGGCATCCGGATAAAAAAGTGGCGCACCGTATACCCCTATACGGTGCGCCTTTGCTTTCTTAGTTACCCCAAAACTCCCCGCTAAGCGGGGAGAAGTGTTAAACTTGGTTAGACTGATATGAATTAGGTTCGCATCGTCAATGGCAAGTTTTCAAAATCTATCACTTATTTGTTAGATAGCTTCAAAACAGTGACTTAATGCCTATCAATATTTCTACTTCTCCGGCGATTTTTCGGTGGCGACCGGCGTGTTGGCTGCGGGTGAGCGGCGACGACGCGGCGAATTTCCTCCAAGGACAGTTCACTAACGATCTGCGTGGACTTACTTCACCTGTTCCTAGCGGTGGCAGCGGTGCGGTTTACGGGCTTTGGCTGACGCTGAAAGGGAAGGTGCTCGCGGACAGCTTTGTGATGCGGGGAACCGGAGCGAATGAGTTTTGGATCGGTAGTTATTTTTCGCCGGCAGCAGTGATTCGGGCGAGGCTCGAAGGCCACATCATCGCGGACGATGTCATAATCGAGGAGCAGACGACGGACTGGCAGGGGATTAGTGCGATGGGGGCTGACGCCAGTTTGTTCGCGGAGCGAATGCGGCTTGTGGGAGGTTTTCTTTTCCCTGGCCGGCGAGATCGGACGGGAAGCTTCGAGTTCGTTTTTCCCGTCGCATCCGTTGAAATGTCCGAAGTGGCGGATCTCGCGGGCGCGGCTCCGCCGGTGAATGCTGAGTTCATGGAGCGGCGGCGAATCACCGATGGGATTCCGGCCATACCCGCCGATGTCGGGCCGGCCGATCTGCCGAACGAAGCGGGGCTCGAAGCCGAAGCAATTTCCTACACCAAGGGCTGCTATCTCGGGCAGGAGGTGATGGCGCGGCTCAAATCGATGGGTCAGGTGCGGCGGCGCCTGCTGCGGGTGAAAGGCGAGGGTGGAAATTGGCCCGTGCTCCCGGCCGCAGTTTACGTCGGCGGCCGGCAGGTGGGCGAACTCCGCTCGGCGGTCGGCGATGGCGCGGGCGGCTGGATCGGGCTCGCCATGCTTTCGCTGCTGCACCTCACCCCGGAGGCGGCGTTGACGTTTGCTCCCAATGCGCCGGCGGCGTTGCAATTGACGGACACGCCATGACCGAACTGGAACAACTGACTCAGCTTTGCGAACGGCTGGGCGCGACGCCGGCGCAAGCACGCACCATGGCCGCGCAGCTGCTGAAGCGCGCGGATCAAATCGCGGGTGAGCGCGGCGTGCCGCGCGAAGCGGCGTTGAAAGGTCTGCTCGACGTGGTGATCAAGGGGCGCGCGGGTGAGGTGCCGGCCTCGTTTGCGCCACTGCCGTCCGAGCGCAAAGCGGACGTGCCATCGTAATTTCCGGCGCCTCTCTGGCGGCGAAAAATAATGGGTGGGGAATGGATTTGACCGCGTCTCGCGGCGTTCCTTCTGGCCCGTCTTCATTTAACCCCGATGAACAAAGCCACCTTGATCGCCGAAGTGCAGAAAAATTTGGGCCGCGGCGCGTCGAAGGCCGCGGCGGAACGCGCCACCGAGGCCGTGCTCGCGGCCGTGAAGCGCGGGCTGCGGCGCGACAAGGAAGTGGCGCTCGTCGGTTTCGGGACCTTTGCGCTGGCCGTGCGCCCCGCGCGCAACGGCTTCAACCCGCATACGAAGCAGCCGATGAAAATCCGCGCGATGAAAACGATTCGCTTCAAGGCGGGCGTGGAATTGCGCGCGCTCGCGTGAAGGTCGTGCCCCGAGCACGGCGGACTGGCGAACGTGAGCCGCGCGGCGCGATCTCGTGAACGCCGCGATCCGGCAGAAATTCCGGGCGACGTTTTCGCGCGAGCCCGAATTTGTGGCCCGGGCGCCGGGCCGGATCGAATTCATGGGCAACCACACCGACTACAACGGCGGGACCGTGCTCGGAGCTGCCATCGATCGCGGCGTGTGGGTGGCGCTGGCGCGGCGGGAGGATGGCGTGCGCGAGCTTGCGACCGATCAAGGCCGGCCGAGGGTGACGGCCCGCGCAAATCGCCTCGAAAAATTTTCGGGTCCGAGTAGCTGGGCAAACTATCCGCTGGGCGTGCTGGCGGCGCTGGCGGGGTCCGGGCGGCGCGTGCCAGCGGGGTTCGATTTTCTCGCGATGTCCGATTTGCCGGCGGGTGCCGGACTCAGCAGCAGCGCCGCCATCGAGCTGGCGGCGGCGCTGGTGTTTGCGGCGGCGACCGATGAGCGGGTTGAACGGGAAACGCTGGTGAAGCTGGCGCGGCATGCTGAAAACAATTTCGTGGGCGTGCCGTGCGGCCTCCTCGACCAGGGGGTGTCGGCCTTCGGGAAGAAAGAACATCTGGTGTTCATCGACTGTCGCGGACCGAGGTTCGGGACGGTGCCGCTACCGAGCGGGGTGAATTTTTGGATTTTTAACACCCACACCAAGCATGCGCTCGTCGATGGACTCTATGCAGCGCGGCACCGCGAGTGCCTGACGGCCGCGCAGGCGCTCGGTGTCGAGTGGCTGGCCGATGTTTCTCCCGGGCAATTTGCGCTCGTGCAGAAAAATATCGGCGCGGTGGCGGCAAAGCGCGCGCGCCACGTCGTCGATGAAATCGTCCGCGTCGGCTCCGCGACGGCGGGTTTGCGCGCGGGCGATTTGGCTGCGGTCGGTCGTCTGCTCACGGCCTCGCATCGCAGCTCGCAGAATTTTTTCGAGAACAGCACGGCCGAGCTCGATTTTCTCGTCGATACCTTGGAGCCGGCGGAGCATGTCTTCGGCGCGCGATTGACGGGTGGCGGTTTCGGCGGTGCCGTGATGGCGATGACCTCAGGGAGTTTTTCCGAATCCGGTGCGCGCGAAATTGCCGCCGCCTACGAGCGGAAGTTTGCCGCTTCGCCGGATGTTCTCCGTCTGCAAACGGCGGACGGCGCCGAGTTGATCCGGACGTGATACCGCCATGACCACTCGCCAGCTCCACGCGCTTCGCCGGCTGTTGTGTGCCTTGCAGGTTCACATTCGTGACACCGTGATTGCCGCGCGCCGCCGGCAGGCGGGGAAGTTTTCCCGCGTCGTCGGCGTGACGGCGGCCGATACGATCTACCACATTGATCGCGTGAGCGAGGACGCGATTGGCGAATGGTTCGGGCGTCATTGGCCGCGGAGCCAGCCGGTCGAACTCGTGATGGAGGGCCTGGAGGGTGAGGCGATGACGTTTCCCCGCGGCACGCCGGTCACGCGCACGATTTGGAAATGCATCCTCGATCCGATCGATGGCACGCGCGGTGTGATGTATGACAAGCGCCCCGCGTTCATCCTCGCGGCCCTCGCTCCGCAACGCGGCGCGCGCACGCATCTCGGCGAGATCGTTGTCGCCGCGATGACCGAGCTGCCCACCTCGAAACAGGATCGCGCGGATCAGCTCAGCGCGGTGCGCGGGCACGGCGTCCTGGCCGAGACGCACGACTTGGTGCGCGACACGCGGCGGCGCTGGACACCGCGGCCCTCGCGCGCGAAAAATTTCGAGCACGGGTTCGCGTCGCTCGCGCGGTTTTTTCCCGAGGGCAAGGCGCTGCTCGGTGCGGTCGAGGAGGAATTGTGGCGCGAACTCGGCGTGCTCGGGAAAAACGGCGGCCAGCTCGTCTTCGACGATCAATACATCTGCACTGGCGGCCAGCTCTTCGAGTTGATCGCCGGCCATGATCGGATGCTGGGGGATTTGCGGCCGGCGGCTTATGCGAAGCTCGGGTTTTCCTCGGCGACGCTCTGTTGCCATCCCTACGACATCTGCACGGCGCTCATCGCACAGGAGGCGGGTTGCTTCATTGAGTCGCCCGCGGGCGGTCCACTGCGGTCGCCGCTCGACACGACGACACCCGTTGCATGGATGGGCTACGCCAACGACTCACTCGCGCGCATCGTCCGTCCGGTGTTGAGGCGGATCATGGCGCGCTATTTCTGATTGCCTAGAAAAGTTGCGCGATCTCGGCGAACCACCGCAGCACCGGTCCGCGAAACGCCAGGAAATAAGCCGCGCCGGCAATCGCGAGCATCGGGCCGAAGGGCACGTGCGCGCCGAAGGCGAGCGGCGCCTGTTCGCCGTCGGGCGTCTCCGATGGCGGGGCGACGGCTGCGCGGCGACCCGTTGATTTCTCCCACAGCCACGCCACTGCAAACCACACGGTGCCGACCAATGCGCCGCCGAACATCGCGAACACCGCGCCCTGCCAGCCGCAGAACGCCCCGATCGCGCCGACGAATTTCACGTCGCCGAACCCCATCGCCTCTTTGCGCAGGAGCATTTCCGCGAGGAGCAGGATCCACAGCACGAGGCCGGAGCCGATGAACATGCCCTGAAGCGAAGCCGTCGCGGCACGCACGCTGTCCAGCAGGAAGATGCCGCTGTCGTGCCCGTGCAGCGCCGGCACCGCCATCGACAGGAGCACGCCGAGCACCCCGAGCCCGATGGTGAACACATCCGGGATGATCATGTGATCGAGATCGATGAAGGTCGCGGCGATCAGGCAGCTGAGAAAAATCCAGCCGACCACGGCGACCCACGGCGGAAACCGGAGCCAGCACGCGACGAACAGCGCGCCCGTCAGCAACTCTACAAACGGATAGCGAAACGAGAATGCGCGTCCGCAACACCGCGCGCGTCCGCGCAGCAGCACCCACGAGAGGATCGGGATGTTGTCGTAGAAGCGAATTGGCTGCCCGCAGCCGCAGTGAGAACCCGGCGTGACCACCGACTGCTCCTTGGGCACGCGGTAGATAACGACGTTGAGAAAACTCCCGACGCACGCGCCGAACACGAAAACCGCGAGCGGAAAAAACCACGGAAACGCGGCGGAAAACTGGGCGTAGTCGGAGGTGGTGAACATCGAGTTCGGCAATCAGGGATGAATGAGCGGCAGCGGCTCGTTGCGGAAGCGGCGGTAGACGGTGAAGTCACGCACGTCGGTCGTGATGATTTTCGCGCGGGGCAGTTTCTCGGAGAGCACGACGAGCGAGGCGTCGCCGGCGTCCATGAACGGGTGTTTTTCCAGCACCGCGGCGATGCGCGCGGAGCTGTGCCACACCGGCAGGAGTATGATTCGCGCTGCATGCAACGCGCCGATTGCTTCGAGCAGGCAGGGGCGATTGCGTCCGAGGAGGTGGCATACTTCCGCCCAGACAGTTTCTGTGGTGCCGACCGGTTCGTCGAGCGCGGTGAGCACAGCGGCGCTCCATGCATGCCACTGATCGTTGAGGTTGAAGAGACCGGCGATCGGGCCGGCGTCGACGAGGTAATTAATTCCCGAAGCCTTCACGCATCGAGAGGTCGGGCGGTCCGTCCTTCATCATGCCAGAAACGCGGCGCGCCCACTCGCCGAACGAGGGGCCGCGGTTGCGGCGCTTGGCGGCAGCCTTTGGGCCGCAGCGCCTGGCGTGCGAGCGGGTTTTTGTCTTGGGAGTTGCGGTTGCGGGCATGGAGGCAGGCTTACTTTGAAACGGCGTGAGTCAAGCGACGCTCATCGCGGTGTGGGCAGCGGCGGCCATCACCGGTGCGGTCTGCGGCGCGCCGATGCCGCTCCAGATTTCCAGCGCCTTCGCGCCTTGGTGGACGAGCATCGCGAGCCCGTTCGCGCAGGGCACGCCAAGGGCGGTGGCGGCGCGGAGCAGCGGCGTTTGCGGTGGGTTGTAGATCATGTCGAAGACGGCGGCGGGACGGGGCAACGCGGCGAGATCGATGGGGAGCGGGTCGGTGGATTTGAGGCCGGCGCTGGTGGCGTTGATCACGAGCGCAGCTCGTGGCAGATCATTCGGCACGGCGGTGGGGACGAAGCCGCGCACGGGAATTTTTCCGGCGAGGGGCGCGAGGGTTGCGATCAGGGCGTCGAGGTTCTCGCGCGTGCGGTTTGCGATGGTGAGCGAGGCGCAACCGCGTTGGAGGCATTCGACGGCGGCGCCGCGGGCGGCTCCACCGGCACCGAGGAGAATGACGTGGGCGCCGGCGAGTTCGCGGCCGAGGGTCTCGCGGACGGCGGCGGCGAGGCCGTAGCCGTCGGTGTTGTGGCCGCGCCAGCCGCGTTCGGTCCAGAGGAGCGTGTTGACGGCGCCGACGGGCTGCGCCGCAGCATCCACTTCGGCGACGCGGGTGAACGCGATAATTTTATGGGGGACGGTCAGGTTGACGCCGTGAAATTTTTTCGCGTGGAGGAGATCGAGCGCGCGCGGGAGATCGTCGGGATGAACCTCGAAGCGGAAATATTGCCACGCGGCGTAGCGCGGCTCGGTGCGGGCCAGTGCAGCGAGCGCGGCGTTGTGCATCGCCGGGCTGATCGAGTGCCGGATCGGGTGGCCGAGGACGGCGAGCGAGGTGCCGGGGCGCGACCACGATTCAAGGTCGGCGAGGGTGAGGACGGCGGAATTTTCGATTTTCGATTTCAGATTTTCGATTGAGACAGCGGCGCGCGCGGCGCGCAAAATCCAAAATCGAAAATCCCCAAGCGAGAATCCCGCGTCAGCCCGCGGCGTGTTTCGCGTAGGTCGTCTCGAATTCCTCGACGAAGCCGGCGAAGAGCTTCGCGCGCTGCGGCTCTCCGGCGGCGGTGTAGTGGTTCACGAGATTGCGGCAGCTCCGGCAGAGGACTTCGCGCACGGGAGTGGGCGCCAAGTCGCTGAGTTTGGGCGCGACCTTGTTGGCGCGCAGCAGACTGAAAATCTCCTCGGCATCGCGAAACACGCCGCGGTCGAAGGGATCTATGAAGAAGGGGAGTTCGTCGGTGAAGCAGCCGACGATGAAGTGGCCGGGCAGCCCCACGGGCTCGAGTTCCAGGTCGAGTCGACCGGCGACGAGGAGATAGACGACGCTCAGGGAAAGCGGAATGCCGGTGCGGCGCTCCAGCACTTGGTCGAGGAAGCTGTTGAGCGGGTCGGCGTAGTTTTCGACGTTGCCGTGAAAACCCCACTCATGAAACAGGACGCGGTTAAGCACGCGGCATTTTTCCCGCGCCGAGCTCGGCTCGACGATCAGCTCGCGGCAGCGCGCGGCGATGGCGTCGAGCTGCGTGCAGCAGCCGCCGACATCGAGGCGCGGCGTGACGGTGCGGGCGAGGAGCAGCGCGCCGCTTTCGAGCTCGTAGTTGAGGGAGCGAATAAAGGCGCGGAACTCGGCGACCGGATCGGTGAGGTTGAGTTCGGCGAGAAACCACGCGGCGTGGCGCGCGAGCACGCGGTTCGAGCCGCGTGCGACCGAATCGAGGAAGGGACCGGCGGCCGGTCCGAGTTCACCGAAGCGGGCGAGCAACGCGCGGCGCACGGCGGGGCTCGGATCGTCGAGCAAACTCAGGAACGCGTCGCGCTGGGCCGGGCCGAGGATTTCGGTTTCCACGCATTGAAAGGAAAAACTTTTCCCCGGCGGCGCAACTGGGAACCGGCCCCGCCGCAAAAATATTTTTGCGCGCGATCGCCGCTTACTCCGCCGGGCGGCTCCCGAAAAGGGCCGTGCCCACGCGCACGATCGTGCTGCCGGCGGCGATGGCGTGGGTGAGATCGCCGGTCATGCCCATCGAGAGTTCGGGCAGCGGCACGCGGAAGCGCGCGGCGAGTTCGTCGCGCAGCGTGCGGAGATTAGCGAACGTGCGCTGCGCATGCACGGCGGTCTCGGCGGGCGTGGCGCCGAGCGGTGCAATGGTCATCAGGCCGTCGACGCGCAGGCCCTTTTTGGCGAGCGCGGTTTCGAGGAGCCGCGCGGCATCGGCCGGCTCGGCGCCAAATTTCGCGGGGTCGTTGCCGGCGTTGATCTGGAGGAGAATGGGGAGGGTCTTGCCGCGCTCCGTGGCGAACGTGCCGAGGTGATTGAGTAGCTTGTCGCTGTCGACGCTCTGCACGCGATCGAAGTGCTGGACGGCGAGCTTGGCTTTGTTGGTCTGGAGGTGGCCAATCAGTTCCCATTGGAGCGCGGCATACTCGCTCGAGGTTTGCGCGCGTTTTTCCATGCCTTCCTGCACGCGATTTTCACCGACGCGGCGGAGACCGTAGCGCGCGGCGTAGTCGGCGGCGGCGGCGGGATGGGTCTTCGTCACGGCGAGGAGTTCCACGGCGGAGGCCTTGCGGCCAGCGGCCTTGCACGCGGCGGCAATCTGCGCGCGGATGGCGTCGGCGCGGCGGGTGAACTCTTCGTAGGGGATCAACATGCGGTGGGCGGTGGCTTTAGAAAATCTACTTAGTGGTTTACGGCGAGGGCGGAGTTTCTACTGTGCCACCAACAACGCCAGCTAATCATGCAGATCGAGAACTTCAAAATCTTCGCGGACCTAGTCGAGACGAAGAGCTTTTCAAAATCGGCCAGGCTCAACGGCATCACGCAATCGGCGGTGAGCCAGCAGGCGCGCGCGATGGAACGGCATTTCAAGACGCTGCTGATCGACCGGAGCCAGAAACAGTTTCAGCTCACGCGCGAGGGGCAGCGGGTTTACGATGCGGCAAAGGAGGTGCTGCACAATTACGAGAAGCTGCTCTCGGAGCTGCAGGAGATGAAGCGCGTGATCAGCGGCACGATTCGGATCTCGACGATTTACTCGATCGGGTTGCACGAGCTGCCGCCGTTCATCAAAAAATTCCTGCACGATTTTCCCGCGGTCAATGTGCGCGTGGAATACCGCCGCTCCAATCTCGTCTATGAGGACATCCTGCACAACGCCGTCGATTTTGGGCTCGTGGCGTTTCCCGTGAAGCAGCGGCAGATCGAGGTGCTGCCGTTTCGCGAGGATCATCTGGTGCTGATCACGCACCCGCAGCATGTGCTCGCGAAACGCGCCGACCTCGAGGTGAAGGATCTCGCCGGCCACCGGTTCATCGGTTTCGACCCGGACATCCCGACGCGCAAGGCCGTCGATATCATCTTTCGCGAGCACAAGCTCGAGATCGAGCCGGTGATGGAGTTCGACAACATCGAGACGGTGAAGCGCGCCGTCGAGATTGACCACGGGGTGGCCATCGTGCCGCAGGCGACCGTCGTGCAGGAACAGAGGCAGGGCACGCTCGTGGTGCGGCATTTCAAGGGCGAGGAGTTCACCCGCCCGCTCGCCATCCTCCACCGCAAGGGCCGCGTGCTCACGCCGGCGATGAAGAAATTCATCGAGACCCTCGGGCTCGATCTGCCGGAGTCGCGCGGGAACTGAGCCACTTTGATCAACGGGAAGAAAATCCTTCGCCCGTTCTCTTACGTCCATCCCACCATCCTCTCGTCACCATGAACAAATCCATTGCCGTTCCCGCGTTTTCATTTGCCGCGCTCATTCTCGCCTCCGTCGGTTGCACGCGGGCGAAAGAGGAAGCCGGCGCCAAGCCGGCGGCCGCGATGGCGGCGTCGGCCCCTTCTGCGGCGGCGATGGCGGCGGTCGCGGCGCTGCCAAAGCTCGGGCCCGCACCGAAGTGGACGTTGAAGGACGTAAACGGGGCGGACGTTTCCTCCGAGCAGTTCAAGGGCAAGGTGGTCGTGATCGATTTTTGGGCGACGTGGTGCCCGCCGTGCCGCGAGGAGATTCCGGGCTACGTCGAGCTCGCGCAGAAATACGGCAAGGATGGCCTCGTGATCGTCGGCATCTCGCTCGATCAGGGCGGCCCCGAGGTGGTCAAGGCCTTCGCTGCGAAAAACAAAATCAACTACCCGCTCGTGATGGGCGACGACAAGGTGGTGGAGGCGTTCGGCGGCGTGGAGGGAATCCCGACGACGTTTCTCATCGACCGCGACGGACAGGTGCGCGACCGCAAGGTCGGCATGGTGGAGAAGGCGGAATATGAAAAGCGGATCGTTGCGGCGCTGAAGGGTTGAGCGGCGCGGGGCCTGATGCGTCGTCGTCGTGGGGCGCTCGTTCGCCGAGCTGATGCGTTTCGAGTGGGCCAGCGCGCTTGCGCGCGCCCAAACCGCGCTCG
>JANXSC010000081.1 GCA_025352845.1 Opitutaceae bacterium | reverse complement strand
CGCCCCCGCAAAATCCTCCACGACGCCTCCCCCGCCGAGCGTTTCCATCAGCTCCTTATATCAAACCCTAATTCGAATTGATCCTTGAATGCGCCACCTCAAATTTTTCTCCAACCCGCGCAACGAAATCGAGACGCAGACGGTCAACGGCCTCCTCCAGAAGGCAATTTTCTCCAACGTCCCCGAGCTGCTCGGCCAGTCGTTGCAGGCACGAGCCAAAGATTTCCTCGGCGATGCCCGCTTCGATCGGTTCAACGACTCCATGGCGACTGCCATCAGCTCGGCGTTCGGTGGCGACCAGGAGGAAATTCGGCAGCGCATTTCCTCCGGCGATTTTGGGTTCGGCGGACTCGCCAAGTCTGCGGCGCCCGCCGGCTCCGGTGAAGCGGCCAAGCCGGCCGGCACCGACATCTTCTCAAAAATCGTCCGCATCGAGACCGAGCAGGTCGTCGGGGCCAACGTGAAGAGCCCGATGGCGACCAGCCTCGTCGGCGGCTGGGCGATCCAGTTTCTGCTTTTTGCCCTGAGTGCCTCGGCGACGAGTCTCTTTCGCGAACGCGACGCCGGGATTTTTCAACGCATCCTCGCCTCGCCCGTCACCCGCGCCCACATCCTCTGGAGCAAGTTCATCTACGGCGTGACGCTCGGCCTTGTGCAACTGGTCGTGCTCTTCATCGCCTCCAGTGCGCTCTACGGAATCGAAGTGCTGCCGCACCTCGGCCTCCTCGCGGTCGTTTGTTTGTTTGCCGCGGCGGCCTGCACCTCGTTTGGCATGCTGCTCGCCGCGGTGTCGAGTTCGCCCGAGGCCGCGAGTGGACTGGCGACGTTTCTCATCATGCTCATGAGCGCCATCGGCGGCGCGTGGTTCCCGATTAGCATCATGCCGCAATTCATCCAGCAGTTCAGCAAGCTCACGCTCGTTTACTGGTCGATGGAGGGTTTCAGCGCCGTGCTCTGGGCCGGGCAGAGTTTCGTCCAAGTGCTGCCGATCCTCGGCATCCTCGCCGGCATCACCGCGGTCGTCATGAGTCTCGCCATCTGGCGTTTCAATCGCGGAAAAATTTTCGAGTGACCGCGGGCGGCAAACCTGCGCCATACTGCGCGGGTGTCATCTCCCATCCACGCGCCCGCCCGGTTTTCCCTGCTCACGGCCGGCATCTTCATGTTGATCGCAGCGGGCCTGGAGCTAGTCGCCGAAACCCTCGTCGGACCGGCGTTCTACCTCGCCGCGCTGACTGGCCTCTACACGTGGGATGAAGAGAGCACTGCCACCGTCGCGACCGTGGCGATCGTCGCCAAGCTGATCGCCTACGGCCTCCTCCTCCTAATCGCGTGCCAGTGGTCGCGAGAGTCGCCCCGCGAATTCGGCCGCGCCGGTTTCCGACCTTTCGCCCTGCCGGTGGCGTTTGTCCCCATCGTCGCGGGCATCACGATTTTTCTCTCCGAGATCGACAACCTCATCCGCGCGCTACCGGAGGGCTGGTTGAAGGAGAAGTGGAATTCGCCGCAATCGCTCGACGGCCTCATCGGCGGTTCGTGGCAGGGCGTGGTGCTGGCCGTCGTGATCGCGCCGCTCACCGAGGAGTTTCTTTTTCGCGGCGTGATTCTCCGCGGCCTGCTCGGCCGCTGGAAACCGGGGGTGGCGATCATCGTCTCGGCCGTGCTGTTCGGCCTGATGCACTTCAACGTCGCGCAGCAGCCCATCGCGCTCATGACCGGGCTCGTGCTCGGCTGGCTCTACGTGCGCACGCGCTCGCTGGGCCTCTGCATGCTCGGCCACGCGATCATCAACGCCTTCACGTTTCTGCCCGCGGATCAGCTTTTCTCGGTCGATGGTTTCAACCACGTGCCGGAGGGCTTCGATGAGACCTCGGTGATTTTCCATCCGTGGTGGTTCGACCTCGCGGGGCTGGGCTTGTTCGCCGGCGGAATTTTTCTGTTCCACCGGCTCGCACCTGCGGCGCAGTCGTGGTTGTTGCCTCCGCCGGTCGCGCCCGCCGCGGCGCCTCCCGTGCTCGCACCGCCCGTGCTCACGGGCGAATACGCCGCCGTTGGCCATTGTCAGCCCGCCGCTGCCACGAAGACTGCGGCGCCCATGTCCGCCGATCTCGTCCAGCTCGTCACGTCCCTCGCCCAACGCGCCCGCGCCGCGTCGCTCGTGCTCGCGACCGCGCCACGCGCAAAGAAGGACGTCGCCCTCAACGCCCTCGCCGATCTGATCGACGCTTCGCACGCGATCCTGCTCGACGCCAACGCCCGCGACCTCGCGTCGCCCGAGGCCGCGGCGTTGAGCGAAGCCTCGCGCGATCGGCTCACGCTCGATGAGCAACGCCTCCGCCACCTCGCCGCCTCCGTGCGCGAGGTCATCGCTCTCCCCGATCCGATCGGCACCGTGCTCGAGGAAACCACGCGCCCCAACGGCCTGCGCATCCGCAAAGTCCGCGTGCCCATCGGCGTCATCGGCATCATCTACGAATCGCGGCCCAACGTGACCGTCGATTGCGCCATCCTCTGCCTCAAGAGCGGCAACGCCTCGATCCTTCGCGGCGGCAAGGAGTGCTTCCACACCAACACCACGCTCGCCGACTTGATCCGCCGCGCGCTCACCGCCGCGGGCCTGCCCGCCGACGCCGTGCAACTCGTGCCCACGACCGACCGCGCCGCGCTCACGATTCTCCTCAAGCTCGACACGTTGATCCACTGCATCATCCCGCGCGGCGGCGAGGCGCTCATCCGGCACGTCGCGGAAAATTCCACGATCCCCGTCATCAAACATTTTAAGGGCGTGTGCTTCGTTTACGTCGACCTAGCCGCCGACCTCGCGATGGCCGAAGCCATCACCGTCAACGCCAAGGTCGCCCGCCCCAGCGCGTGCAACGCCGCCGAACAACTCCTCGTGCATCGCATCGTCGCGGAAAAATTTCTGCCCTCGGTCGCCCGCGCGCTCGTCGCCAAAAACGTCCAGCTCCGCTGCGATGCCGACAGCGCCGCGATCCTCGAACGCGCCGGGGTCGAGACCACGCCCGCCGCGCCCGCCGACTACACCGCGGAATTTCTCGACTACGTGATCGCCATCCGCGTCGTCGATTCGATCGACACCGCCATCGCCACGATCAACCGCGACAGCTCCAACCACAGCGACGCGATCGTGACCGCTGACGAACCCGCCGCCCGCCGCTTCCTCGCCGAGATCGACAGCGCCACGGTCTTCTGGAACGCCAGCACCCGCTTCAACGACGGCTACGAGTTCGGCTTCGGCGCCGAGATCGGCATCAGCACCGACCGCCTCCACGCCCGCGGCCCGATGGGCCTGCCCGAGCTGTGCAGCTACAAATATCTGATCGAGGGCACGGGGCAGGTGCGGGGGTGAATTCCCAAAGTCGGGCAACGTGCCCGCAAGTTCGCAAGCTTGACGCCCGGTAACACCCGCACGTTTTACCGCCTCATGATCGCAAAAACCACCAGGCTTCCCCACGCGCACGACGCCCGCATCCGTCGTGCAGCCAAGGCCAACAAGCGCACCTATTCCACCGTGATGCGCGCGGCGATCGTCCGCGGCCTCGAATCGCCCAAAGGCATCAACATGGCCGAGGCCCTTAAGGATTTTATCGGCAGCACCAGCGGCCCGGGGGAACCTTTCGACGAACAAGGAATATTTCCGTGATTTCGGACGTCGGTTACCGCGTAGAAATTCGCGGCATTAGACGACCGCATCACGCTAAACGCCGTCGGCGACCGAAACGACCGCAGGCATTTCACCGATAGACTTCGCGCCGGTGGCGCACCCGGTTGATCCGCACGATGCGAATCTCGTCGGCGATTTCATAGACCACGCGATAGGCACCCACCCGGATGCGCCAGTCGCTCTTGCTGCCCGTGAGTTTCCGGCAGCCATGCGGACGCGGGTTCGATGCGAGTGCCTGAATCGAAACGACAACCCTATCATGCACCTCCGCCGAGAGACGGTTGAGGTCTTTCTCCGCGGCGCGCTCGAGCAAGACCCGATACATGGTCACTTGCGCGGACGGGCGGCGAGGTAGTCTTCCAGGGGGCGGTAGTGCAGCGGCTTGCGCCGGGCGCGTTTCAAGGCCGCCACATCCTCGGCGTCTTCTACGCGCTCGAGGAGTTCCTCATAATCCTTAATCGCGAGAATTACGGACACGGGTTTCCCCTTGTGCGTCACAATCTCCGGTTCGGGAAATGCAGCCTTCATGGAGGTGAGCTAGGTGGGTTTGCGGGCGGGCGCAAACCTGATTTCGATTTCAGATTGAGCGAGGCTTGTTTCAATCTCCCATCCACCCCGTGCCTCCCGCGGCCGATGTCTCCGACCGGACAACAAAAAAGGGCGGACCCTTCGGGCCGCCCTTTGCTGCCGAAAATCTCGGGGCGAATTGTTACTCGCCCTCCGCGCTCACGCCACGTCGCCCATGCCCCAGCCGCGGCGATACGTCGGGTAGATCAGCACGTCGGCTTCGGGCAGGTTGGTCCGCATCGCGACCGGATCCCACGTGAATTTCTTGCCGACGAGGATCGACATCGTGCCGAGGCAAACCATCTCGGTGAAGGGCACGGAGTATTCGAAGTTGGAGCCGGCCGCGAGCGGGTTGTTCGCACGGATGGCCTTGATCCACTCGATGTGCGGATTGCCGATCGGATCGGGGCGCGGGATCGTCTTCGGCGGCAGCTTGCCGCCTTCCGCGAGTTCCTTGTGAAAGGATTCCGGGATGAAGCGCGGGCTGTTGCAGTAGTCGTTGCCGTCGTAAACCGACCCCTTGCTGCCCATGAGCAACTGGCCACCATGGGAAAGCACGCGATCCTCCATCTCCGCCGGCTTCGCGGGTTTCTCGCCGCCTTCGTGCCACGTGAGCTTGAGCGGCGGCATTTTGCCGCGGGCGGGGAACTGGTATTCCACGACGGCGGATTTCGGGAACGTCACCTTGTTGGCGCCTTCAATCTTCTTCAGTTCGACGCTCGTCGGCGCCCCGAGCTGAAGGCCCCAATAGGCCGCATCCATCAAGTGGCACGCCATGTCGCCCAACGCACCGCAACCGTAGTCCTGGTAGCCGCGCCACTTGAACGGGTGAATCGCGCTACTGTAAGGGCGGTCCTGCGCCCGTCCGAGGAAAAGATCCTGCGAAAATCCTTCCGGCGGAGTTTCAGCCTTGGGCCATTCCGTTATGCCCTGGGGCCAGACAACATTATAAACCTGCGCGCCATTCCGCATCATGTTCGCCGCCGGACGATTCGTCCAAATATTCACCTCGCGCACGTCGCCCAAGAGGCCGGCATCGATCCACTCCTTCACGAGGCGGATGCCTTCCATGGAGTGACCCTGGTTGCCCATCTGCGAGCACACGCCGTTGAGGCGGGACAGGCGGAGGAGTTCGCGCGCCTCGCCCACGGTCTGCGTGAGCGGCTTCTGGATGTAAACGTGCTTGCCCATCATGATCGCCATGTAGGCGGGCAGGAAGTGCATGTGGTCGGGCGTGGCCACGCCCAC
>JANXSC010000057.1 GCA_025352845.1 Opitutaceae bacterium | reverse complement strand
GCCGCGCCACGCTGCAGATCAACGACGTTCCCTCGGTCTTCGCGCGCACCACGGCCGGCGGGACCCGCGTCGTCAACTTCGAGGAGAACCTCCACCGCTATGGCATCGTGCTCAATCTCACCAAGGACATTGCGCTCTACGCCCTCGATTCCACGACCTTTGCCCCGCAGGGCAACAGCAACACCCGCGACTTCAACGGCGTGCTACTCCCGGCCCAGTTTGGCAAGGGCAAGGAATACGGCATCAAGACGGCCCTCATGGGCGGCAAGGTCTCCGCCACGCTGTCGTTCTTCGACATGGACCTGACGAACGTCGCGGTGCTCCAGTCCGGCCTCAGCCCCATCACGGGCATCGCCTACTTCACGCCGACCGGCGTCCAGACGCAGAAGGGTTGGGACGCCAGCCTCAGCTATGCGCCGACCGACAACTGGCAACTCATCGCGACTGCCTATGACGGCACGGTCAAGGACCAGAATGGGGCGAGGATCAACAACACCTACGGAAGCCTGTATAGTTTCTTCACGCGCTACCAGTTCACCGACGGCTCCCTCAAGGGCGTCAGCATCGGTGGCGGCGCGAGCAAGACCGGGGGCAACTACTTCGCGACCCCGGGCAGCTACGTCTTCCCCGTGGGCGTGACGCCGGGCCCGATTACCCTCGAGTCGGTGTGGAACGCCAACCTCCTCGCGTCGTATCAATACAGCAAGAACTGGACGTTCCGCCTCAACATCGAGAACGTGCTCGACAAGACCTTCGCCCTCGGCGCGCAGTCTCCTCTCTTCGTGGACGTGAGCCCGCCCCGGACCTTCCAGTTCTCTACGAGATACAAGTTCTAGTTGGTTGCTTGGTTCATTGGCCTCCACTTTCGGTTCACCCCGGAAGTGGAGTTCTTTTCTGGGGCTGAGGTTTCCTCCTCGGTCCCTTTTTCTGTTCCAGACTGACGATTGATCCGCAATTCCAATGACAATCACGGATATTCGCTCGATGCGGCTGTGGGCCCCGCGCAACCACGGGGTGGGCGGGGGGACTTCCAACATTGCCAAGGTCGTGATCCGTGTGGACACCGACGCCGGGATCCACGGACTCGGCGAGGTCGATGACTTCATGGGCGTCCGCCAGGCGATTGCCCGCGGCGGATTTCATCGTCGTCGCGATCCCCACGGCGGCCGGCACGGTCGACCTGATTGCCGCGCGCGAATTCGCCCTTATGAAGTCCACGGCCTGCCTGGTGAACGTCGGACGTGGGCCCGTCATCAACGAGCAGGCGCTTTACGACGCCCTCCGCACCCGCCGGATCGGCCGGGGCCGGCCTCGACGTGTGGTAATCAGTATCCCTCAGCCCCCGGGCAGAAGCAGCTGCCGGCCCGGCTCCCATTTCACGAGTTGGACAATATAATCATGACGCCGCACAAGCCCACGGCCGAGACCATGGCCTACCGCTGGCGCGCCATCCCCGGCAACATCGCCCGGCTGGCCCGGGGCGAGGCACTGCTGCGGGTCGTGCATGCCTGAACCCGCACTCCCGATGAAGATCAGTAAACGTCCGACCGAGGACCTCGTAGGCGAGGCGTAGGTTTGGTGATAGGTTATCGTAATGGTAACCAATACGACGGTGACGACGGAGCTGGTGGAGACCGGGGAACAGCGTGATCGGATCGGGCGTAGGATCACGCCGGCGGCCCGGCGGGCGGAGTTGGTGGCGGCGTGGCGCGAGAGCGGCCTGACGCAGGCGGCATTCGCGCGGCGCGAGGGCGTGACTTACTCGTCGTTCGCGGCGTGGGTGCAAGCGGCCCGGCGCGGTGGAGGCGGAGCGTCCAAGCCCAAAATGGCCGCGGTGCAGTTCACCGAGGTGCGACTGCCGCGTCCGACGGTGGCGGCATTGCCGCTGGAAGTGCGATTGCCGGACGGCACGGTGCTGCGTGGGACGCACGCGGCGGAACTGGCGACGCTCGTGCGTGCGCTGCGGGGCTGAACGCGATGCTCGCGTTTCCGGCGGCGATCAAAATCTACGTGGCGGTGCAGCCCGTCGATATGCGCAAACAGTTTAACGGGCTGTGGGCCGCGGCGCAGGAAACCCTGGGCGAAGATCCGAAACACGGCGCGGTGTTCGCCTTTATCAACAAGGAGCGCACGCGGCTGAAGCTCTTGTATTGGGACGGCACGGGCGTGTGGGTGTTGGCGAAGCGGCTGGAGCAAGGCCGCTTCTCGTGGCCGGTGCCCAGCGACGACCGCGCAAAACTCGCGCTGGCGCCGGAGGCCCTCGCGCTGCTCGTCGGCGGCATTGAACTCAAGCACGGCTCGCTCAAGCCGTGGTATGAGCGGTGAGCGCAAAATAATTTTGGGCCGCGGGAACCTCCATCCGCATCCGGTTTCGTAGCACGCGCGATGAGCGCGTCCGCCACCCTTGATGAAGTGTCCCTCCTGCGGGAGGAGATCGCCGTCTTGCGCACGCAGATCGCGTGGCTGAAGCAAAAGCTCTTCGGCGGCGGCCAGAGTGAAAAACTGGACCGCGCGCAACTGCTGCTCCAGCTCGGTGCCTTGGAAAAACTCGCCGCCACTGCGCCGCGGCCAGTCGCAACGATCACCTACGAACGCGCCGCGGGCCCGAGCGCGCCGCGCACCCCGCCGGCCGAGACGTTCGCGCACCTGCCGGTGCAGGAGACGATCGAACTCATCCCCGCCGCCGTGCAGGCCGAGCCGGAACTCTACGAAAAGATCGGCGAGGAGCGCACCTTCGAAGTCGATGTGACGCCGCCCAAACTCTTCAAGCGCGAGTTTGTACGCCCGAAGTATCGGCACCGGCTGGATCGGAATCGCGCGCCGCTCGTCGCGGCCGCGCCTGCGCGGCCCGTTGCCGGCGGTTACGCCTCGGCCGGTCTGCTCGCGTGGATCGCGCTCAGCAAATACGTCGATCACTTTCCGCTTTATCGTCTCGAGCAAATGTCACGCCGCTGGGGTGCGACGCTTACGCGCCAGACGATGGCCGACTGGATCGCGTTGACCGCACAGTGGCTCGAACCGATTTACCGACACATGTCTCGCGAGCTGCTCGCCGGCGGCTACGTGCAAGCCGACGAGACGCCGGTCCGCTGTAACGACCCCGACGAAAAACGCGGCGGCACCACGCAAGGCTGGCTGTGGGTCATCAGTAAACCCGGTGGCGACGTCGTCTTCGACTGGCGCCTCTCGCGCCGCCACAGCGAACTCACGTCGCTGCTCGACGGCTATCGCGGGATTTTACAGTCCGACGGCTATGCGGCTTATCCGAGCTTCGCGCACACGCACGAAGGCGTGGCGTGGGTCGGCTGCTGGGCGCACGCGCGCCGGAAGTTTTTTGAGGCCGCGCGCGAACGGCCGCAGACCGCGCACCGCGTGCTGCGCCTCATCGCGCAACTCTACCGCCTCGAACGCGACTGGGACGAAGCTAAGGTCGGCGACCAGCGTGCGGCACTGCGACAGCAAAAATTTGCGCGCCCGCTCTACTGGCTGCGCCGCCTCGCCGTCGCGCTGCAACGCAAAGTCCTGCCGAAGTCTGAACTCGGCCAGGCCTGCTCCTATCTGCTCGGCCACTGGACCCCGTTGACCGCACATCTCCAGCACAGCCAAACCCGCCTCGAAAACAATCTCGTCGAAAATGCCATCCGCCCCTCGGCCATCGGCAAAAAGAACTGGCTCTTCATCGGCCATCCTGCCGCCGGCCAGCGCTCCGCGATTATTTACTCCCTCGTCGTTTCCTGCCAGCGCCACGGCAAAGACCCGCTAGCGTATCTGCGCGACATACTCACCCGCCTGCCGACCATGACCAATCAGGACGACCTCGCCGTGCTCACACCCGCTCGTTGGCAACCGTCATAGATCTCGTCATAATGGTTACCACTACGACCGGTGCCTCGCTGTAGGCTCCGGCAGACCGGTTACCACTACGAACCGTCTATAAGGACTCCGGCCGGACGCTTACGAAGATCACCGCAGTCCGGACGCACCTGTTGACGACGACTTGGGTTGATGACCCGTCGTTCCCAAACTCGCCGCATTCGACGGCCATCATCCGGCTGGAAACGGATGGCGGCCTCGACGGACTGGGGGAGTGCACCTGGGGTTATTTCGCCCCGGATGCTGTGCCGGCCATGGTGGCGTATTTCGAGCCGGCGCTGCTTGGGCGTGATCCGCTCCAGATCACGGAAGTCACCCGCGCCCTCTGCGACGACTCGGTCTGGTGGGCCCGGTCCGGCGCGGGCCGCAGTGTGATCAGCGGCCTCGAACTCGCCCTGTGGGACCTCAAGGGCAAGGCACTCGGGGTGCCGGTCTACCAACTGCTCGGCGGCAAGGTGCGCGACCGCATCCCGGTTTATGCCTCGGGCGGCCCCGCCCTGTGGCCCGTCGAGGACACAGTCAGGAAGGTCGATTTCTACGCCCAGCGGGGCTACCGGGCGACCAAGCTCTCTACCGGACTCTACCGCCTGCCGGCGGCCACATCGACGGGCCACGCGGGTCGCCTGCAGGCCGTGCCGTTTCCCTTCGCTGAGAAGCTCACCGTGCTGGAGGGCGTCTTTGCCCGCCTCCGGATCGAGTTCGGATCTGCGATGGACCTGGCGATCGACGGCCACCAGGGTGGCGTGCCCAATCCGATCCCGGTGAGCGAGGCCGTGGCCATCGCCGAGACGCTGGCGCCGCACCGGTTGCGTTTCTACGAGGAGCCGCTGGCCTACACCAATATCGACGGTTACTGCGAGCTGCGGGCGCGCTCGCCGATTCCCATCGCCGGCGGCGAAAGCCTCTGTGGGCTTGATCAGTTCCACCCGCTCATCACGCGCCAGGCGGTTCACTTGATCCAGCCGGACCTCGGGTTTGTGGGCGGCCTGCAGGAAACGATCCGGATCGTGCATCACGCCGAAGCCTTCAACCTGGGCACGGCGATCCACACGGGGGCGTCGATGGGCCCCTCGCTGGCCGCCTCGTGGCACCTCGCCGCGGCCAGCCACTCGGTCGACTGGCTCGAGCATGTCGTGGCCGCCAAATCGATCCAAGATGCCATCCTCCTCGATCCGTTCCGGGTGAGCGACGGCACGGTTGGACTTCCGTCTGCGCCCGGCCTCGGCGTCAGGCTCACACCCGAGATCCTCGCGCAGTTCTCCTTCACCCGCAATTGCGGGGAGCGCACCTGAACCATGAAGCTGCTGCTCAATACGATTTTCAAGTTCACCGACGCGCAGCGCGCGGTCTTGCAGGCGATCCGGCCGGGCCTCGAGCTGGTGGAGCAAAACGCGGGCGTGGTCGACCAGCTTGACGGCACCGGGGTGGAAATCCTGGTGACCGAGCAGGTGCCGCGCAATCTGGCGGCCTGGACCAGCCTCCGCTGGGTGCAACTGCTGTCCGCCGGTTCGAACCAGCTGGTCGGACATCCGATTCGGGAGACCGCGATCCCGGTGACGACGGCCAGCGGCACGCACGGCGTGCCCATCGCGCAATATGTGTCTTGCGCCACGCTGATGCTGGCGCACCGCATGTCTCAGGTATTACAATACAAGGAGACCCAGCAATGGCCGAACCGCCTTGCCCTCGCGGGCCGGCCCCTGCGCGGCCAGACGGTGGGCATCATCGGTTACGGCAGCATCGGCCGGGAATGCGCCCGGCAGCTGGCCGCCTTCGGCCTGCGCGTCCTGTGCCTGAAACGCGACCCGCAGGCGATGCGGGATGACGGGTTCAACGCCTGGCCCGGCACGGGCGACCCGGAAGGACTGATTCCGGCGGGCTGGTTCGGGCCCACGCAACTCGCAGAATTCCTGCCCCAGTGCGACTACGTGGTCGTGACGGTGCCGAGCACGCCACAGACAGAGGGCATGCTGGGGCTCGCCCAGCTGGCCCTCATGAAGCGCACGGCGCATCTCATCGTCATCTCCCGCGGCGGCATCGTGCCCGAGCCGGTGCTCGTCGAGGCCCTGCGTTCGGGTCTACTGGCCGGGGCGGTCATCGACTGCTACGTGCAGGAGCCGCTCAACGGCCCGCACGAGTTCTTTTCCGTCCCGAACCTCATTATGACCCCGCACATGTCGGGCGTCTACGAGGGGTTCTGGAATTTCATGGTGGATCTGCTCGCGAAGAACCTCAGCCGCTACCAGCAGGGTGCCCCGCTCCTCAATCCCGTCAGCCACCGCCACGGCTATTGATCCCCCGTCCGTCTTTTCCTCATGATCCTCGTTACTCTCGCCAACCATGCCCAGTATTCTGGGATCTCGCCGCGCTTTGCGCGCGCTTTTACCTTTCTCCAGCAGCTGCCCGCCGACGCCGCCATCGGCCGACATGAAATCGATGGCGAAGAAATCTTCGCCTTCGTGCAGCAGCACCTGACGAAGCCCATCGCCGAGAAGCAGCTCGAAGTGCACCGCAACTACATCGACATCCAGTTTATCGTGAAAGGCCGCGAACTCATCTATTGGGCGCCGCTCGCGCAGCTCACCGACGAGACGATGGCCTTCGACGAAAAAGTCGACGCCGCGCTCTACACGGGCATCCCGGACATGGTTCCCGTGCAAATGCGCACAGGCCATTTCGCCCTGCTTTTCACGCAAGACGGGCACGCCCCTTCCTGCGCCTGGGACGCGCCGGCTGAGGTGCTCAAGGTGGTCGTGAAGGTGATGGTATGAACCCCGCCTCCGGCCTGCTCGCCCTTGGTCTCCGCGCCGTGATGCTCGGTGGCCTGCTCCTCGCCGCCATGAGTCCCGCTTCCGCCAAGATCGACCGCGCCAAGATCGGCCTGAGCGCCGCCCTCGATCCCGCGCTCCCTCGTGGCTGCTCGGCGGGGTCGCCAAACAAAGCCGACCATGCCGGGCGAACGGCTTGGCGGTGCGCTGGCTCCACGCCGATGCGCCCGTCCTGAAGCCTCCGATCATCGCCTTGGTCGGTCGGTTGCAGGCTCTTCGGCCAAGTGAGGAGCGGTTGGGTGCCCTCGTTCACTCTCCGTTGCCTCCTCTGAAACTATACCGCCGGTTTCGGAGCAGGTCAGCGCGCTTGCGCGCGCCCGTGCGTCTGCCGGAGCG
>JANXSC010000051.1 GCA_025352845.1 Opitutaceae bacterium | reverse complement strand
GGATCGCCTTCGCGCAGATTCGCGCGAACAAGCTCCGCTCCGCCCTCACCGCGCTCGGCGTCATCATCGGCATCGTTGCCGTCACGCTCATGGGCACCGCCATCCTCGGCATCGATGCGGGCGTCGAGAGCAGCCTCGCGGGCTTTGGCGACGATGTGCTCTACGTTTCTAAATATCCGTGGCGCAATGTGGACGACTGGTGGAATTTTAGGAACCGGCGCAATATCGACGTCAATGCGACCCACCCGATCAACGAGTATATCGCCGAGCACCCGGATGGTCCGCTGAAACTCGCCGTGCCGTCGGTGAACTGGCAGGCGACGGTCATCCGCGGGGAATATCGGATCAGTAGCATTGCCATTCTCGGCACGAGCGCCGACCTCGGGCGGATTGTGCGCTCCGACATGAAGGAGGGCCGCTTCTTCACCGAGATCGAGGGGCGTGGCGCGCGCAACGTTGTCGTGATCGGGTTCGATGTGGCCGATGCGCTGTTTCCCCACGAGTCGCCCCTCGGGAAGATGATTCGCATCGGCAATCAGCAATACTCCGTCGTCGGCGTCGCCGCGCGGCAGGGGAGTTTCCTCGGGATGTTCAGCTGGGATTCGGTTGTCATCATGCCGATCGACGCGTTTGGCCGCTCGTTTCCGATTCGCTGGGCCGAGCCCCAGATTCGCGTGCAGATCGATCTCGCCCGGGCCGAAGACGCCAAGGACGAGCTGCGCGGCGTCATGCGCCGGCTGCGTGGACTCAGTCCCGAAAAAAAGGAAGACTTCGAACTCAACAGCCAGCAGATCATCCGCGAGCAGATCGATCCGATTAAGGCGAAGATCGCGATCGGGGGATTGTTCATCACCGGGCTCGCGCTCTTCGTCGGCGCCATCGGCATCATGAACATCACCTACGTGAGCGTGAAGGAGCGCACGAAGGAGATCGGCACACGCAAGGCCCTCGGCGCGCGCCGCCGCACGATTCTCCTGCAATTTCTAATCGAGGCGGTGAGCATCTGCGTGCTGGGCGGACTCGGCGGGCTGGCGACGGCGTGGGCCCTGTCGGCGGTCGCGAGCGCGCTGATGCCGGCGTTCCCCCTCGTATTCTCGCTCGGGCTCGTGCTGCTCGGCCTCGGCGTCTCCGTCTGCACAGGGGTTTTCAGCGGCTTCGCGCCCGCGTGGCAGGCCAGCAAACTCGATCCCGTCGTGGCGCTGCGCTACGAGTGAGGGGATTTTGGATTCTCGATTTTCGATTTGCCCATGAACGACCCAAATCAGGACGGCAGATGAGCATGTTCACCGCGTGCGCGACGACCGGAGCCGGCAATCGAAAATCGAAAATCGAAAATCGAAAATAGATCCGATGCTCTTCGCCGAAATCTTCCGCCTCGCCTTCGCCTCGCTCAGCGCGAACAAGCTGCGCTCCAGCCTCACCGTGCTGGGCATCGCCGTCGGTGTCTTCTCCGTGATCGGCGTGATGACGCTGATCAACGGCATGCGCAGCTCGGTGGAGAGCGGCCTGAATGTCCTCGGCGCGAACAGTTTTCAGATCAGCAAGTTTCCCCCGATGAATTTCTCCGATCCGTGGACGCGGTTTCGCAATCGGCGCGACATTAACTACCCGATGGCGGCGCGTTTCAAGGACCTGCTCGGCGACGCCGCCAAGGTGAACCTCCAGATCAACCGCGGCGGGCTGACGGTTAATCTCCGCGACCGGAAAACCAACCCCAACGTCCGTATGATCGGCACGGATGAAAACTACGTCACGGCCTTCAACTTTGATGTCGCCGTCGGGCGCAACCTCGGGGCCGATGATGTGGAGTATGGCCGCCCGGTTTGCCTGCTCGGCTCCGATGTTGCGCCGAAAATTTTCCCGGATGAGGACGGCATCGGCCAGCTCGTCCGCATCGGTGGCCAGAACTACACCGTGATCGGCCTGCTCGCGCCGAAGGGCGCGTCGTTTGGCGGCAGCCCGGACAATGTCGTCATCACCCCGATTACGCGCTTCCTTCAGATCTACGGTCGGAGCTGGCGTTCCCTGAGCCTGAACGTGCAGGCCCCGAGCCAAGCCGATCTGGCCGACACGCAGGAAAAAGCCATCGGCGCAATGCGCCTCGTGCGCGGCCTCGCTCCGGAGGACATCAACGATTTCGAGGTCTTCTCCAACGAGTCGCTGATCGAGGCGTTCAACAAGATTGCCGACATCATCGCCGCTGGCGCTCTCATCATTAGCGCGATCGCCCTCCTCGCCTCGGGTGTCGGCGTGATGAACATCATGCTCGTGAGCGTGACGGAGCGCACCAAGGAGATCGGTATCCGCAAAAGTATCGGGGCGAAGCAGCGCAACATCCTCATGCAATTTCTCGCCGAGGCCGTCGCGCTCTCGCTCATGGGCGGCATCGCCGGCGTGCTCATCGGCGTCGTCGGCGGCAATACCGTCGCCTACCTGATGAACACCGCGATCACGTTCCCGCTGATGTGGGCGGGCATCGGCCTCGCCGTGTGCGGCGGCATCGGCATCATCTTCGGCCTCTATCCCGCGTGGAAGGCGGCGCGCCTCGATCCGATCGAGGCATTGAGATACGAGTGAGTGAGCGCCCGGCAGAGGGGCGGTTTCCCAACCGCCCGCTCGCAGCGGTCTGACGGCGGTTGGAAGCCGCCGCTCCGTTCATCCTCTCCGAATCTCTGATCCCTGAAAACGGATCTGAATGCGGAAAACTTTCTTCGTTCGGCAGGTGATGTGACCCGTGGCGGCGTCGAATCTTTCCGGCACCTCGATCCGGTGGAGATCGACGACGGCGTGGTAGCCGCGTTCGGAGAACACATCGATGAGCATCGCGAGGGCGAGCGATTCCTCGAGCACGGCGTCCTCGGTGTTAATCAACGCGACGCCGGAGATCGCGTGGCGGATCACGATCGGGAGCATCTTTTTTTCGATGAAGGTGATCACGCGGGCGAAGAGTTCGCCGTGCTCCAGCTCGTAGGAGTCGAGGCGTTTCACGAGCTCCTGCCGCGCGCCGACGATGATCTCGCTCGCCACCGGCACGCCACGGATGCGATCCACCGTGCGCGGATCGAGCTCAAGCGTGCTCTGATACTCCAACTCGCGGAGGATGTTTTGCTCCACCTCCCCGAAGGTGCCCTGCGCGTTGATGAAGTGGTAGTGGAAGATTTCCTTGAGCGACTGGAGGGCGTCCCACGTCTGCTCCTTGAACACGCGGTAGCGCCGGCGGGCGAGGCCCTCGTCGTGATCGGTCGGACGATCCTCGAGCAGTTCGCCGACGCCGCTGCGGGCGACTTCGTCGTTGTGCGCCTTGGTCTCCCGGCCGCGCTTGAGCTGGCGGGCGATCGATTCCTTTTCGTCGATGAAAAGGACCATGATGTGGATCGTCGGCTGGCGAAAATGGATGCTGAGGGTCGACTCGTAGAATTCGGTCCGCAGCGCCTGCATTTTGTCGACGAGCAGCTTGAGACATTCGACCTGCACTTTCGTGCGCGGGAAGCCGTCGAGGATCACGCCGTCGCGGTATTCCGGGCGCAGCAGCTGGCGCAGCAGCAGGCTTACGACCTCGCGGTCACCGACCATGTTGCCGGCGTTCTTGAGCGTGCGGGCCTCGGGCGAATCGAGGAGCGCGCTGATGACGACGGGCTGGCACGTGAGGCCGCGGGTCTTGGTGATGAACGCCGTGTTGGTGCCCTTGCCGGCGCCGGGCGCGCCGCCGAGCAGAATGATCTCCTTGGGAAACCGCAGGTTGGCGCGGCCGAAGTCGGCTTCCAAGTCCCGCCAGACGGAGCCAAAGATGAGGTGGGCGTCCTTGATTTCGAGGTCGGTGAGTTTACCGGCCGCGGGCGTCATGGCGGAAGTCGGGAGGGTGGCGGAGGTCGGCATGAGGGGTCGAGGCAGGAGGGGCTAGAGGGATTCCCGGCGGAGTTCGACGCAAGAAAATATCCATCCCGGAACCCTGCGGCGCGGAATCGGTCAATAGGGCGCGATCCTTCGTGCAGGCCTAGCCCGCCGGAGGGTCAAGTTGAAGCTGGACCTGGCGGGGCCGTGCAAACGGCCCCGCCTTGTTTTGTGACCTCCCTTGAGCTTTCCGCCGCATCCCCCTCACTTTCCACCATGCGCATTTTAATCGTGGACGATGAGGCCGCCATCCGCCGGACCACGCGCATTGCGCTGGAGGCGGCGGGGCACGAGGTGAGCGATGTGGTCAACAGCCAGCGCGCGGCCAAGGCACTCGACGAGGAGCCGTTCGACGCGGTCTTTCTCGATCTGAAACTGGGCGCGGAAGACGGGCTTGATGTGCTGGCGCGGTTGCTCAAGGCGCAGCCAGGGCTCCACGTCGTCATGTTCACGGCCTACGCCAACATCGCGACGGCGGTCGAGGCGATGCGCCGCGGGGCCTTCGACTTTGTGCCGAAGCCCTTCACGCCCGATCAAATCCGCGGGGTCCTCGCGAAGATCGAGCGCGCGTGCGCGTTGCAATCCAAGGTGCGCACCCTCGAAAGCGATTTCGCCGCGGAGTCGCCGCCGATCGACCTCGAATCGTCCGAGCCCGCGGCGCGTCAGGCGCTGGAGGTGGCGTTCAAGGCGGCCGAGACCTCGGCGAGCATCTTGATCCTCGGGCCGAGCGGCACGGGCAAGAGCGTGCTCGCGCGCGAGGTTCACCGGCGCAGCGGGCAGCGCGCGGGAGCGTTTGTGACCGTGAGCTGCCCAAGCCTCTCGCGCGAATTGCTGGAGAGCGAACTCTTCGGCCACGTGCGCGGATCGTTCACCGGCGCGATCGCCGATGCGGTAGGTAAGGTCGCAGCGGCGGACGGCGGCACGCTCTTCCTCGACGAGATTGGCGAGATGCCGCTGGAGATTCAGCCGAAGCTGCTGCGATTGCTGCAGGAGCGGGAATACGAGCGCGTGGGCGAAGCGCGGCCGCGGCGGGCGAATGTCCGCGTCATCGCCGCGACGAACCGCAATCTCGCTGCCGACGTGAAGGCGGGACGCTTCCGCGAGGATTTGTTTTACCGGATCAATGTCATCAGCGTCGCGCTGCCCGGCCTGTGCGAGCGGCCCGCGGATCTCGCGCGGCTGGCGGAGAGCTGCCGGATTTATTTTGTGGCGCGATTGGGGAAAAAGAATCTGGCGTTTTCATCCGAGGTGCTCGCGGCGTTTGCCGGCTACGCGTGGCCGGGGAACCTCCGCGAACTGCGCAACGTGATCGAGCGCGCGGTGATTCTCGCCGCCGGCGAGACGATCGAGCTGCGCGATTTGCCCGATGAGTTTCGCCGCCCGTCGCAGCCGGGCTTCGTCGTCGGCGGCCGCGTGACAATCGACGACCTGGAGGCCGAGCACCTCCGCCGCGTGCTCACGAACGCGCGCAACCTCGACGAGGCGGCGCGCATCCTCGGCATCGATCCGGCGACGCTTTATCGCAAGCGGCAGAAACTCGGGCTGGTCTGAAAAGTGAAAATAGTGGACGGAAGAAAACGGCGTCTTGCTCCCGCGCGCGGCTCCTTTCTCCTTCCTCATGCTTCGCACGCGCCTCTTCCTCGGCCTGCTGCCGCTGCTGCTGCTCGTCGTCGCGATCGGCGGCTACGCGATTCACGTCTGCCGCGGGATGGCGGACACCCTCTCGCGCGATCTCGGAAAAAGTTATCTTGCCGCGATCGGATGCGAACAACTCCGCACCGCGGCCACGCTGATGACGAACGCGCTCTCACCCGCGATTCTGGCGGAGGCGGAACGGCGGGAGTTTGCCGGGCAGCGCGGGGCTTTCAAGCGCGAGCTTATGGCTCAGGCCGCGACGGCGAGCACGGCGCGCGGCGAAATGCTCGGGCGCGTCGATGATGCGTTTGGGCGGCTCGTAGCGGAAGGAGAGCGGCAACTCGAACTTGGCGGCACCGGTGCGCGCGGCGCGGGCTGGCAGGCAGCCAACGGCGCCCTCATCGGCGTGCTCCAGGCGATTGAGGCCCTTGCGAACTGGGATTTTGCGGAGACCCGGAAGACCGCCGTCGAGGTGCGCCATCTCGCGGCCACGACGGAGCGCGTGCTGCTCGGCACGATCGCGGCGGCGGTCGCGCTCTCGCTCGTGCTGGCGTGGGTGCTCACGGTGTCGCTGCTCCGGCCGATTCGTGCGCTCACCGCGTCGGCCGTCGCGGTCGGCGAGGGCGATCTGGAGCGCACGGTGCCGGAATTCTCGCGTGACGAACTCGGGCAGCTCGGGCGCGCGTTCAACACCATGGCCGGCAAACTTCTCTCCTACCGCGAGGCCACGCTCGCAAAGGTCATGCGCACGCAGCGCACGATGGAGGCCACGCTCACCTCCGCGCCCGATCCGGTTTTTGTCGTGGGGAGCGATGGCGTGACGGAAATCCGCAATCCCGCCGCCGAGGCGCTCGGTCCCGCCGCGCTCCCGATGGCGGTTGCGGAAACAGTTTCAAACGTGCTTGCGACCGGCGAACACTACCTGCCGACCGACTACAGCCACGCGATCACGCTGCGCGTGGGCCGCGAAGATCGCCACTACCTGCCGCGCGTGCTCGCGATCGGCGACCGGCTCACGGAGTTCAAGGGGGCGGCGGTGATTTTGCAGGATGTGACGAAATTCCGGCTGCTCGACGACGTGAAGAACAACCTCGTCGGCACCGTGAGCCACGAGTTGAAAACACCGCTCACCAGCCTGCGCCTCGCCGTCTATCTCTTGCTCGAGCAAAACATCCAGGGCCTGAGCGCGACGCAGCGCGAGTTGCTCGAGTCCGCGCGCGACGATGCGGATCGGCTGCTGCGCATCCTCGACAACCTGCTCGACCTCGCGCGCCTCGAGGCCGGGGCGTCGACGCTCGACCGCCGCGAAGTTGAGGTTGGCACTTTGCTCGCCGAGATCGCGGGCGAGGCGCGCGCGTTTATCGAGCCCGCGGCGCAGACGCTCGTCGTGCGGGTCGAGCCGGCGCTAGCCGTGGCGCGACTTACGCTCGACCCCGAGCGGATCCGGCACGTGTTCATGAACCTTCTCACCAACGCGTCGAAATATTCCCCCGCGGGCGGCGCGATCACGCTGGAGGCGACGGCGGCGGAGGCAGGTTTCGTGCGCTTCGCCGTGCGCGATCGGGGGCCGGGGATCCCGGCGACGAGCATCGCGCATGTCTTCGATCGATTTTACCGCGCCCCGGATCAGGAAAAGAAAGGCGCGGGCCTCGGCCTCGCGATCGCGCGCGAGATCGTCGTCGCGCATGGCGGCTCGATCGCGTGCCACAGCACGGTGGGCGAGGGCACGGAGTTTTATTTCCTGCTCCCGCGCTGATCTCGCAGCCCGCGCAGGCTTGACGGGGAAATTTTGAGATGGCGTCTGGCGCCGTTGGAGGTCGCTCAGAGGGCGTCTAAAAAGGTCTGTCATTCTGAGCGCAACGAAGAATCCATTTGGATTTACGCGGCGTTTTTAGAGGTGCGCAGGTCCTGCTGGATTCTTCGCTGCGCTCAGAATGACAAGCATCGGGACCCTTTTTCGACGCCCGCTCAGAAAATGAAAGCTCAAGGGCACGGCACCAAATGCGTGGTTCGCGGTCGATGGCTTTGCGGCGGAGAGTTATTCCGGGCTCCAGCGCGAGCCGGTCCCGGCTGTCCGCAATCGAAAACCAACTTAGTCGATCATGAAAAATAGTCCTGAAGAATCCACCGCGTTTGAATCGCCTGAACAGCTGGTCAGACATATCAGTCAACTCATGGACGAGGCGGAAGCGATGCTCGTCGGGCCGGTGAGCGGATATTCAAACGAAAGGATCGGCGCGATTCGGTTTCGGCTCGAAGCCGTCGAGGCGCAGTTGAAGGCGCTCTATGGCCGGGCGCGCCGCCACGTCGTCGAGGGGATGAACTTTGCCGACGAGGCCATCTGTGCGCATCCCTACCGGGCGGCCGCGATTGCGCTGGGGGTCGGCGTGCTCATCGGGGCATGCGTGGTGCACCGGTCGCGTGATTGAGGCGGCTTGGGCGCCGCCCGACGAGGGCGCGAGGGGATCAAGCCTTGCGATGAATGATCTGCGGCGCGGTTTCCATCTGGCCGCGGGTGACGCC
>JANXSC010000023.1 GCA_025352845.1 Opitutaceae bacterium | reverse complement strand
GGCACGAAGATGCCGGCGGTCACGCAGATGCTGTCAAAGCCGCCGTAGGCGAGCGCGACTTTGTCCAACATCGCGCGGATGCTGGCGCGGTCGGTGATGTTCGCGGCGAGGCCGAGGGCGGGGCCGCAGTTGGAGAGTCCGGTGCCGGCGACGCCGATGCCGACGCCGTATTTGGCCTCGATTTCCTTGGCGGTGGCTTCGGCGGCGGCGGCGTTGAGGTCAACGCACACGATGTGGGCGCCTTCCTTGACGAGGCGGTGGGCGGTTTCCTTGCCGATGCCGGAGCCGGCGCCGATGACGACGATGACTTGGCGGGCGAGTTCCTTCTCGGCGGGCATGCGCTTGAGCTTGGCCTCTTCGAGGAGCCAATACTCGATGTCGAAGGCTTCCTGGAGCGGGAGGGCGACGTAGGTGTCGATGGCCTCGGCACCGCGCATGACTTCGACGGCGCAGTTGTAGAATTCGGCGGTGACGCGGCTCTCGGACTTGTCCTTGCCCCATGCGATCAGGCCGAGGCCGGGGATGAGCACGACCGTCGGATTCGGGTCGCGCTGCGCGGGCGAGTTGGCGTGTTTGCACTTCGCGTAGTAGGAGGCGTAGTCGGCGCGATAGGCGGTGAGGCCGGCGGCGAGTTTCGCCTTCAACGCGGCAGCGTCTTCGGCCTGCGGATTCCAATCGACGTAGAGCGGCTTGATCTTCGTGCGGAGGAAGTGATCGGGGCAGCTCGTGCCGAGTTCGGCGAGGCGCGCGGCATCCTTCGAGTTCACAAAGCGTAGAATCTTCGCGTCGTCCTGCACGGTGCCGATGAAGCGCTTTTCCTTGGAAACCTGCCCCCGCAACCACGGCAGAATCGCGGCAAACGTCGCGCGGCGCTTCGCTTCGTCGAGCGTGGCGTATTTCGCGCCGCCGAAGGCCGCGGCGTCGCCGCCCTTCGCGGCGTATTTCGCCTCGATGAACGCGGACGCTTTCTCAATGCAGTCAAGCGTGTAGGTGTAGCACGCTTTCTCCTCGGCGGCCCACGAGATGAAGCCGTGCTGGCCCATCATAATCGATTTCGCGGCGGGATTTTTCCGGGTGATTTCCTGCATCGCGAGGCCGAGCTCGAAGCCGGGGCGCATCCAGGGCACGTAAGCCATCTCGCCGCCGAAAATCTCCTGCGTGAGTTTCTGGCAGTTTTTCGACGCCGCGATCGCGATGATCGCGTTGGGGTGCATGTGATCGACGAAGCGCGCGGGGATAAAGCTATGCAGCGGCGTGTCGATCGACGAGGCGCGCGGATTCAGGTTGAACGTCGCGTGCGCCTGCATGCCGACCATGTCGTCCTCGGCGGGCGCCTTCAGGCCCTTGTCGGGGCGCGACGCGTAGAGTTTTTGCATATCGAGTAGCTTCTGCTGGTAGAGCGACGAGAAATTCTCGCGCGTGCTCGTGCGCAGATCGCCGCCGGAGCCCTTAACCCAAAGCACCTCGGTCGCCGCACCTGTGAGCGGATCTTTTTCGGTGACCTTCGACGACGTGTTGCCGCCACCGGTGTTGGTGATGCGCTGATCGCTGCCGAGGAGATTGGAGCGATAGACGAGGCGACCGACGCCGTCGAGCGAGGCGGCCTTGGCATCATCCCAGAGGAAGTTGACGTATGTGTAGGTGGGCATGGTTGGAATGGGGATCGAAGGGGAAAACAAATTCTCCGCGCCGCGTCAAAGGCCGTCTCGGTCATCAGCGACAGACGAGTCGCCAAGCGGTTCAGTGGCGAATGCGGATGCGATGCGCTTCCGCGATGAGCAGTTTTCCGTGATAGAATTCCTGCGGCGGATTGGCGGCAAAATAGGCGGTCAATCGCTCCATCAGTTGCGGGATAATTTCCGGGTGGTTGTGAAGCTGGATGGCAACGATGCCGAAATAGTCGGCCGGAGGATAGGCCACGATGTCCAAAAAATCGCCATTGGCGAAATCAGCACGGCGTCGAGTTCCCTCGCACGGCCAATGACAACGGGATCGGGCGACCGAATCGGCAAGCATCCCGCAGCAGCGTCACGTCATGCCCGCTCCGGCGCAGCGCGTCGCTAATTTCCGCGGGGACGCACTGATCGCAGAAAAGGCGGAGGCTCATGCCGCGCTGGCGTCGAAATCGGCAAGGTCACGCGCGTAATCGAGACAGGCGGACACGTCGGAGGGCGTGAGATCGGGAAACTCGCGCAGAATCGCGGCGGAGTCCCGCCCGGCGGCGAGATAGCCGAGCACGAGGGCAGCGGGGATGCGGGTATTCTTAACACACGGTTTGCCGCGGAGGATTTCGGGGTCGCTCAGGATTTGCTCGCGCCAGTGCACGGTCGGAACGATGGCGCATCCCAGCACCAAGTAAAATGGATTGTTGAAAGCCCGACTCAGAGCCCGAGCGCGCGCTGGCGATAGTGTTCGTCGGGGCGACCGGCGATGCGGGCGACTTGCGCGGCGGTGAGGAAATTCGGTTTGCCCGCGGCGAGCGTGACAGCACCGACGAAAATCTCCGCTGCCTTTACGCTCATCAGCGTCGCCGCGAGGACCGCTTCGGGCGTCGCGCCGAGTGCGATCAAGCCGTGATTCGCCAAAAGGATCACGCGCGGCGCGTGACCCCCACGCTTGAGGAAAGCGACCACGGCGGCGCGTATCCCCTGTGCGAGCTTCAATCCCGGATCGAGATACGGCACGAACACGCTCTCGCCTCCGCAGCAGACGACCTCGTCGGGGCAGAGCCGACGCTGCGCAAATGTCCTCGCGTGGCGAGTGCAGAGGATTTGGTTCACTGCGACCGGATGCGTGTGGCCGACGAAATTCACGCCGGGCAGCGTGAGCAGCCACGCGTGAAACATCGCCTCGACGGAGGGTTTCTTCGCCGTCGGATCGATGCGCGACGCGAGCAGCGCGTCGTCCACCAACGCATCGGCCACGGTCTTCTTGTCCAAGAGCGCGACAAGCTCCGCCCCGCGACACTCGGTCACCCCGAGCGTGGAGAGCATCGCGAGATTGGAGCCGCTGGACTTCACTAAAAATGTCCCCTCGCCTGCGCGTGCCGACACGTTGCCCTCGCCGAGAATCGCCAGCTTGCGCTCCTCGCGCCCGAGTTGGTGGGCGAGGTCGAGCAGGAGCGGCAATCGTTCGGCCAAAGCAGGCATGGAGGAAAATCTGATGGCAGATTTTCGCCCGGTTCCAACACATTCTCCCGGGCTGCGTCAGGCTAAAGCCCGGGCTTGAACAATCCCCACCCCGCCCGTTTGTTCACCGGTTTCCCCCCGCCACACCCTTCCTGCTCCTTCCCTCCGCCATGATCCGCATCAACGAGAACTACACCAAGCTCAAGGCCTCCTACCTTTTCAGCGACATCGCCAAGCGCGTCAGCGCCTACGTCGCGGCCAATCCCACGAAGCCCGTCATCCGCCTCGGCATTGGCGATGTCACCGAGCCGCTTCCCCCCGTGTGCGTCGAGGCGCTCCACGCCGCCACCGACGAGATGGCGAAGCGCGCCACCTTCAAAGGCTACGGCCCCGAGCAAGGCTACGCTTTTCTCCGCGAGGCCGTGCAACAACACGACTACACCGCGCGTGGCTGCAAAATCGAGGCCGACGAAATCTTCATCTCCGACGGCGCAAAGTGCGATTGCGGCAACATCCAGGAAATCTTCGCGCAGGACGTGAAGCTCGCGATCCCCGATCCGGTTTACCCGGTTTATGTCGACACCAACGTCATGGCCGGCCGCACCGGTGCGAACATCGACGGCCGCTACCAAGGCGTCACCTACCTCGATAGCACGCCCGCCAACGGCTACGTGCCCGCCATCCCCTCGGTCGCGACCGATCTGATCTACCTCTGTTTCCCGAACAACCCGACCGGCGCCGTCGCCACCAAGGCGCAGCTCGCCGCGTGGGTCGCCTACGCGAAGAAAAACCAAGCCGTCATCCTCTTCGACAGCGCCTACGAGGCCTACATCCGCGACCCGCAGATCCCCCGCTCCATCTACGAAATCGAGGGCGCGCGCGAGGTCGCGATCGAGTTTCGCAGTTTCTCGAAGACCGCCGGCTTCACCGGCACGCGCTGCGCCTACACCGTCGTCCCGAAATCGCTCATGGCCTACGATGCCGCGGGCAACCCGCACGCGCTCCACGCGCTCTGGAATCGCCGCCACACCACGAAATTCAACGGCGTCGCCTACCCGATCCAGAAAGCCGCCGCCGCGATCTTCACCGCCGCCGGCCAGCAGCAGACCAAGGCGCTGATCGATTTCTACCTCGCCAACGCGAAGCTGATCCGCGACGCCGTGAAAAGCTGGGGCTTCACCTGCATCGGCGGCGACAACGCGCCCTACCTCTGGATCAACACCGGCCGCGACTCGTGGGAATTTTTCGACCTCCTGCTCAATCAGGCCCAAGTCGTCTGCACGCCCGGTGCCGGCTTCGGCAAATGCGGCGAAGGCCACGTGCGCATCAGCGCGTTTAACTCCCGCGAAAACGTCATCACCGCCCTCGAACGCATCGGCGCGGCGCTGAAGTAGAGTGGGGCGGGCTTTCTTGTCCGCCGTAGCCTTGGCGAAGGCGGAAGCCCGCCAGCGAACACCCAGCGCGCACTACGGCGACACCTCGTAGATTTCGACCAGCGCCTCGCCGGTGCCGCCGTCGGCACCGCTGACCTGCACGGTGTAGCTGCCGGGCGACAGCGTCACGACGAGCGCCGCGTCTTTGCCCCCAGCGCTCAGCGCAAATGCGCCGACGCTGGTAAACGTGGTGGCCAGAGCGGACGACCACGTGTCGTTCTCGTTAATCTTGGTCGAGCCTGAGTAGATCTCCAGTTTCGGATCTGCGAGGACGCCAGGCACACCAAAGGCGGCGAGCGTCGGCCCCACCGCGCGGATAAGGACCGTCTTGGGCGAGTTGCCGGCAATCGTGAAGCCGGCGATCAGGATATCGCTCCCCGTGCCCACGCGGTTGCGCGCGGAGACGTTGATGAGCCGCGGCGTGTCACCCGAACCGGCGTCATAGGCTTCGACCAAAACACTGCCGCCCACCGTGCCGCTGACCTGTGCGGTGCGGCTGCCGTCGATACTCCGCAACAGCGCGGCATCGAGGCTCGCGTTGGGCAGGGCAAACGCCCCCACTGCGGCAAACGCCGTGCTTAGCACCGCCGTTCCGCCCCAATTGTCGTTGGCATCGACCTGCACGGTTCCGTCGAACAACGCCAACCGTGGGTCCGGCATCGTGCCCGGCACCCCAAACGCACCGAGCCCCGGCCCGACGCCACGAAACAATATGGGCTTGGCCCCGCCTGACACGCTGAGACCGACGATCAGCGTCTGATTGGCGGCCAGCGTGGTGCGAACCGAGACATTGCCGAGCCGGCTGGATGCACCGGGCACGGTCAATCGTGCGGTCGTGCTTGTCGCCGAACCTTGCGCATTGCTCACGACGACCGCATAGCTACCGACATCGCCGAACGAGACACTCGGCAAGGTGTAGCTGCTGGCAGTCGCACCCGGAATCGCGACGCCATCCCTGCGCCACTGGTAGCTCGGCGCTGGATTGCCGAGCGTGACCACGCTGAGGGCGGCGCTATCGCCCAACGCCACGGTTTGGCTCTGGGGTTGCACGACGATTGAGGGGAGGGTCGGTGCACTTACGGCGAGGCCTTGTCGGCCACCAGCAGCGATCAAAAAACTCTGCGGCATTCCGTTCGGCACAGAAATTTGGCCGTTACCATTATCGCCCCACGCGACAATCGATCCATCGGCTTTGAGCGCGAGCGAGTAATAACTGCCCGCCGCAACTGCGACAACTCCAGCTAATCCGACCGGCACATTGCATTGACCAAAGCTGTTGTCGCCCCATGCAGCGACAGTGCCGTCGAACCGTAGGGCAAGGACATGAAAGCTCCCCGCTACGATCGTGTTAATTCTGCCTTGACCTGAAGGAGGTGTCCCATTGCGGACGCCCCACATGACCAAGTTGCCGTTAGTCTCGTTGCCGTTCAGCGCGAAGCTCGTCCGGTAACCCGTCGCGACCTGCTTAATAAATGCAGTGCTATGATCCGTGAGGAAGCTTGGAAGGTTGATTTGCCCGTTCGCATTATTTCCCCATGCAACGACGGTCCCGTCGTGCTTGAGCGCCAGCACGTTGAGGTGGACCCCGAAAGTTGGACAGGACGGATCGTTAATCCAAACTCAGAACAACGATCCCAATGTCAAAGAAACGACGTCTACACAGTCCCGATCTGAAAGCGAAAGTTGGTCTTGAAGCCCTGAAGGGCATCGAGC
>JANXSC010000009.1 GCA_025352845.1 Opitutaceae bacterium | reverse complement strand
GCCACGGTCTTTTCGTGGCACGCCACGGCCTCGGCCAGCCGGTTCTGCGCCTTCAGGCACTAGGCAAGGTTGTCCCAGCCCTCGTGGAAATCCGGTTTCACCGCGACCGCATGGCGAAAATGCGCTTCCGCTTCCGGCATGCGCTGCGCCGCGATCAACGCGAGCGCGTGGCGCATTTCTCACACGATATGCTGCGGATCGATTTTGTGCGCCCGGGCCAGAAGTTCCACCGCCTCGGCAATACGCCCCTACCGATAGGCGAGCAGGCCGGCTAGGTTCACGACGTCAAAATGCCGCGGCGCGACCACCAGCAGCCGCCGATAGTGCAGCTCCGCCTCGGCCAGGCGACCGGCGCGGTGATGCCCGAGGGCAACTTTGAGCGACGATTGGAGTTGGGCGGGGGACACGCTGAGGGCTACTCCCCATCTACGTCGCACCGCTGAAAAATCTTTAGGATAATAGCTCAAGGCGGCCACCGCCGAACCGATGAGTTGAGCGCACCTTGACGCACTGCGAGCCGAACCCCGACTCACTCCCCTCCCTTCTTCGCCAACCTTGAATTCCCAGCCGGACATTTCCCGCTCCGCTCCCATATCCGATGACGAGATCAGGCGTCGCATCGATGTGTGCCCGAAGCTGGCCTCGCTGCAAAGCGTGAACCACGCGCTGCGCGATCTCGTGCGCTCGGAAGGCAGCCTCAATTCGCAGATCGCCGAGGTCATCCGCCGCGATCCTTCGCTCTCCGCGCGACTCCTGCGCATGGTGAATTCGGTTTACTTCGGCCTCTCCACCCGCGTGAACAACATCGAGGAGGCGGTTTTTTTCCTCGGGCTCCGGCAAATTCGCGAACTCTCGATGGCCACGCCGATCATCGAAGAACTCGATCAATTGAAGCAGGCGACCGCGCCCACACTACCGTGGAAGGAGCTGTGGACGCACAGCATTGCGACCGCCATTCTCACCCGCGAAATCCTCGCCTCGACCGCGCTGCATGTCGACGACGACACCGATTACCTCGTCGGCCTCCTCCATAATGTCGGCAAGGTGGTCATGGCGTATGCCTTCCCCGAGGAACTGCGCAAGCTGATCGACACGCCCGCCGCGACGCCGGCCGAATTCTGCCAGCGCGAACGCGAGCTGCTGGGCTGGGATCACGCCGCCATCGGGGCGCAATATCTCACGCGGCACCAGCTCTCCGAGGAAATTATTTTCGCGGTGCGCTACCACAGCGCGCCGGAACTCGCCCCCAAACACCAGCTGTTCGCCGCCGCCGTGCAGGTGGCCGACCATCTCGTGCGATATGCGGGGATCGGCGGTGGCTTCGAGAAAGTCGACCCGGTGGAGGCCGACACGTGGCTGCTGCTACCGGGTTGGAATATTCTCTTCGGGGCGGATGGGCCGGAGTCCGGACTCGCCCGCGCGTCGATCGCCAACTCGCTGCAGAAATTGCCGGCGATGTTGCAGGGGTTGATCTGAAACGACGCGAAACTGCGCGGTGAAAAAGTCCACTCCCGCGAACGCGTCCCGCCCACCCCTCGAAAACGTCCTCATGTCCACCGTCCTTTGCGAACCTGTCGTCGCTTTGCTGCCCCCAGCTTCCCGCGCGACCCCGCTCGGGGCTTGGGAGAATAGCGCCGACTCCGCCTATTGCCGCGATCTCCACGGCCGGATTCTCGCGACGAACACTTCGTTCGCCCGCAAATTCGGCCTCGGCTCCAAAGCGGGGCACACGATCTCGGACTTGGTTCACGCCGAGGACATCGCGAAACTCCTCGACGCCAACACCGAGCTGACCCGGCCGCCGCATCGCACGGTCACGACGCAGCGCTGGCTCACGCCGCAGGGCGTCCGCTGGTTTGAGTGGGAAGAGACCGCCCTGCGCAATGACGCCGGCACCGTGGTCGGTGCCCGCGCCGTGGGCCGCGACATCACGCGGCAACACCTCGCCGAGGAACAATTTTACCGTCTCTCCCGGGCGGTCGAGCAATCGCCCGTTTCGATCGTCATCACCGACCCCCAGGGGCGGCCGCAATACGTCAACTCGAAGTTCATCGCCGTGAGCGGCCACACGCTCGAGGACTTGCTCGACCGCACGATCGAGGTGCTGCGCGACGGCCACGAGGATGAAACTTCCTACAAGAATTTCTGGACCACGGTGCGGGCCGGCGGCGAATGGCGCGGCGAGCTCTCGACCCCGCGCCGCGATGGCACCACGGTTTGGGAGGCGGTCAAGGTCACATGTCTCCGCAACCCCGAAGGCGAAATCACCAACCTCCTTTGCCTGCGCGAGGATGTCACCGAGCGCAAGCGGCTCGAACACGAGCTCCGGCAGGCGCACAAGATGGAAAGCCTCGGCACGCTCGCCGGTGGCATCGCGCACGATTTCAACAATCTCCTGGCGATCATCAACGGCTATGCGGAATTCTGCGAACAAAGCCTGGGCGAGCCGGAGGTGCTGAAAAAGAGCCTGCGGGAAATCCACCGCGCCTCGCAGCGCGCCGGCGCGCTCGTCCGCCAGATTCTCACCTTCAGCCGCAAGGCCGAGGTGCGTTTCTCTCCGGTGGACCTCAACCAACTCGCGCAGGAACTCGTGGCCCTGCTGGCGGAGACGTTTCCCCGCACGGTCGTATTCCAACAGGTGTTGCAGGAGAATTTGCCGGCGCTGCTGGCGGACCAAAGCCAGTTGCAACAGATCGTGCTCAATCTCTGCGTGAATGCGCGCGATGCGATGCCGTCGGGCGGCACCATCTCCCTGCAAACCTCCACCGTTCCGGGCGCGACCTTGCGGCATCTCGGCGCCGACGTCACGCGCACCTATGCGTGCCTCGCCGTCGACGACACCGGCACCGGCATGAGCGCGGAAGTTCGCCTGCACATCTTCGAGCCGTTTTTCACGACGAAGCAGGGGCACCAGGGCACGGGGCTTGGGCTCGCGGTTGTCTATGGCATCGTCGTGGCGCATCACGGCTACATCGAGGTGGACTCGGCACCGGGTGCGGGCAGCGCGTTTCGTGTTTACCTGCCACTGGCCAAGGCGGCCGTCGCGGCCCCGCTGCCCGCCCGCAGCACTGATTTTCCCGGCGGCACCGAGTCGCTGCTCATCGTCGACGACGAGGCCCCGCTGCGCGACCTGCTCGCGAGCGCGCTTTCCAGCAAGGGCTACCGCACCACCACCGCCGCCTCCGGCCTCGAAGCGATCGATCTCATCAGCGATCCGGCCCGGCTCTTCGACGCCGTGCTCCTCGATCTCAATATGCCGGGCGCCACCGGCGTCGATGTGATGCGCGTCATCCGCATCTGCCGACCCGCGCTGCGGGTCGTCGTGCTGAGCGGGCATTTGACCGCGGAGGCGCGGCTCGAACTCGAAAAATCCGGCCAGCGCTGCTTCATCCAGAAACCCTACCGGCTCGACGACGTCGGTCGCCAGTTGCGCCACGTGTTTGAACTCAAGGCGGCGTAATTGTCGGCGGACGAGTCCCGCGTTTTGCCGCACAAATGCAGTTCAACCATCGGCCCGCGGTGCCGATAGGTAGGCGGGCACAATCAGGACCATCCACACACACATGGAATGTCATCACCGAAATGAATCACCGCGAAATAACGCACCCACCGGTGCGGCGACGCGAGGCGTTGGGTTGCCTCGCCCTCATGCTGCTGGCCCCCACGGGGGCCGCGGCGCTGCCCCGCCCGAATTCTCCCCAGGCCCACGGGACGAACCCCGCGAACCTCACGAACTACCTCCCGGTGCTCGGCGCGCCGCAACTCCGCTTCCAGCCGAAGCCGATCATGACCGAGCCCGTTTCAAAACCGGCCTCGGAGACCGGGCCCACGGCTCCCACCACGAGTTCCTCGCCCACCAACGATTTCATCATACCGCAGCTCTACGGAGCAGCCGATCCGGTGAATGATACGGCGGGGCAAAATTCCGCGGACACGCCCGTCGCCGCGAAACCGCCGACGGCACCCAAGCCGCCGCCGGCGATCCTCTATGATGATCTGCGGCCAGCCACACGCGCCGAAGATTTCCTGCCTTACTTCCAAATGCCAGGCTCCGCGCGCAGCGCCGGGGACGTGAACCTGCTCATGCCTGCGCCCCGCTCCGCCCCCGCGCCCGCCGCGATTCCGCCGAATTCGGCGACCTATACGCAAACTCCGAAATGATCGTCCGTCGTCGTTACTCGCCACCGTTTCCCGCCCTGCGCGCGGCCGCCACGCTCGCGTGGCTGGCCGTGGCGCGGCTGGAGGCGTCCTCACCGCCCGCTCATCCAGAACATCCGGCACCGGCAGCCACGCCCGCCGCTCCGAACGCAGGCAAAACGATGGAGCATGCGGCTGCCGTTCAAGCCGAGCCGGCGAAAGCCCAGCCCGATGAAATCCAGAGCATGCTCAAGCTCGCCGCCGCCGCCGTCGAACGCCGCGACTACGACGCCGCGGAGATCGCATTTCGCCAGGTGATCGCCGCCCCGCGCGCGCCGGAAACCCAGGTGAAAACCGCGCTCTACGGCCTCGCGCAACTGCACCGCCGCAAGGGCGAGTTCACCAAGGCCGCCGCGATCTACGAACGCTACCTCAAGGATTACGCCGGCGATGAGCGCACCCCGGACGTCCTCCTCGATCTCGGTCGCACGCTCCGCAGCCTCGGCGCCAACAAACTCGCGATCACGCGGTTCTACAACGTGCTTAACTCGACGCTGAAGCTCCCCGGCGAGGGCTTCGATCGCTACCAGCTCCTCGCCAAGACCGCGCAGTTCGAAATCGCCGAGACCCATTTCCAGTCCGGCGATTTTGCCGAGGCCAACAAATTCTACACCCGTCTCCGCCTCCTCGATCTCGCGCCGGTCGATCGCGCGCGCGCGCATTTCAAGGCCGGCTTCGCGCTCCGCCTACAGGGCAGCCTCGAGCCCGCGGTGACCACGCTCCGCAGCTACATCGAGCAGTGGCCCGAGGATGAAAACGTGCCCGAGGCGCGCTATCTCCTCGCCGTGACCCTGCGCGACCTCAAGCGCCCGCAGGACGCATTCGCCGCCACCCTCGACTTGCTGCGCGCGGAAAAATCCCGCATCGAGATCGACCCGAAGCGCTGGACCTACTGGCAGCGCAAGACCGGCAACCAACTCGCCAACGATTTCTACGAAGCCGGCGACATCGCCAATGCCCGCGCCATCTACGGCGGCCTGCTCGAGCTCGCCCCCGATCCGATCTGGCGGCTGCCGATCACCTACCAGCTCGGGCTCTGCGACGAACGCCTCGGCGCCTCCGACCGCGCGCGCGCGCAATATCAGGCCATCATCGACGCCGTCGGCGCCACGGCCGCGCCGGATTTCGCGGAGCTTGCAACCATGGCGAAATGGCGCATCCAACACATGGAGTGGCGCGACCGGACGACGCAGCAGATCTCGTCGTTTTTCGACAGCAACGCCAGGAAGACCGCCTCCATCACACCCGCCGCGCCGGCCACTCACAAGACCTCCGCCACCCCATGACGCAATTTGCCGCCATCCAAGCGCACCACCAACTCTGCGACGAAATCCACCAGTGTGTGCTCGATGAGAACCGTTTCCTCCGCCAGGAGCAGCGCGCGCCCGACCAGGCGCTGATCGAGCGCAAGACTGCGCTACTCGCGAAACTCGACACCTCGCTCGCGGCGCTGCGCGCGGTGCCCGCCGCCTCCATCCGCGATCCGGAGATGCGCGCGGCGTTGGAAAAGACGCGCGGTCGCATTCTTCAAGTGCTGCAGCTCGACAAGGAGAACGAGCAACTGCTCCTGCGTTGCAGTCTCAATGCGACCCGGCCAACGGGCGCGCCCGCCGCAGCCGCCGCGCCTTCCGTTTCGATGCTGCAAAAAATCTACTCGCGCTGCTCGTAGGCGTCCGTCGCATTTTTTCCGCTTCGGCGCCGCTCCACCGCGTCACGCCGCCTTCGCCGCAGTCGGAAAATGATGACGACCCGTGCGGGGCTTGGCCTCGCGACTGACGTCAAGCAGCGAGCCCACCGCTCCGAGTCGGCGCGACACCTCGGGCAGCATCGCAGCCAGCGCCGTCGGCGTCAGGCCGATGACCTCCAGCTGCACGGCTTCAGGTAGCGGCGGGGTCTCCGCATTATTCGGAGTGCAGATCGCCGAACGCAGCCACTTGGCCGCGAACAGCAGCGTCGCCATGCGCCGGTAGGCGACCGAGGCACCCGGCGCATATTGCACCCGCACCGGCTCCACCATCTCGGGCGGAAAATCCCAATTCCGCAGCAACGCTGCGCCCGTGTCCGCCTGCGTGAATCCCAACGCCGCGCGCTCGGCCTCCACCGCTTCCAGCGGGAACCCGACGGTGGCGAGCCTCAGACTCGGTGCGTGGCGCAGAGCCCACTCGTCGAGCGCGACCATGCCCAAACAATGCAATAGCCCGATGCTGTAAGCCACGCTTCGATCCTGCCGCGTGCGTTCCGCGATGACCTCTGCGGCGAGCGCACACGAGACCGACATCTTCCACAGATCATCGGCTTCGATGCCGTAGAGGTCCACCGGACGCACGAAGACCTGCGAGGCCACCGCGTAGGAAACCAGCTCGTAGATTTGATCGTAGCCGACGCGGTTGACCGCCTCGTCGACCGTCGTGTAACGCACCCCGCCGCCGAAGTAGGCGCTGTTCGCCGTCTGTAGCACGCGCGCCGCGATGGCCGGATCGAGCCGCACCAGGGCGACGATGTCGTGCATCGACGAGTTGCCGTCTCCGAGCAAAAATTTCAGCCGCGGCAGGACACGGGGTGACGAGGGGAGGTTCTTCACTGCGCGCACGATGTCGTCGGGCGTAAGCGAAAACCCGAGTGACGTGGTGCATTCGGCGATCATGAGGATGTGTCCTTATGTATCGGCACGGGCGCGGAAATTTTATGCTAAAAGCCGCCCAACCACACCCCGGACCGGCCGTTCCGCCGCAGCCGCCGAAATTGCGATAAAGTTTCCGCCGCCCCGCGCCGACTTATACCAATCACCCATGATTTCTAGACCTTTGGTTCAGGTGTAGCCGAGGTCGCTGACCTCGGTCCGGGGTCGGCGACACCCGGCTACATCGGGCGAAAATAAGTCCAATTCTCACGGGACACTGGTATTAGTTCATTTTCTCCCGCCGCATGATGCGCGTGCTCTACGCCGAAGACGATCCCCAGGTGGCCGAAATGGTTCGGCTCAACTTCACGCGCCATGGCGGCGACTGGGCGCTGGAGATTGTGGACTCGGGCCGGCGATGGAATCCGGCGGCTATGCCGTGCTCATGGTCGATCTGATGATGCCTGACCTCACCGGCCTGCAGGTGCTCGGCGAACTCACCGCCCGCAACGATCCCACGCCCGTGATCATGGATCCCTCCGAAACCGAATAGCCGCGAGGCGATCCACTTTTTCGCTACGCACGCGCCACGCTTGCGCGTCCTGCCGGGCTCCACGGCGGATCTGGCGCGCGTCGTGGCGGCCGAGTGCAGCTACGACGCCATCATCCTCGGCCCGCATTTGGATCACGACGCGCACCTCGATGCGCTGCGGCAACTGCGCGCGCTCGACGCCAGTGTCCCGGTTCTCGTCATCGCTTGCTCCGGTCAGACGGAGACCGCCATCGCCGCCTTCAAACTCGGGGCGCACGACTACCTGATCGCCGGAAGCGACTGCCTCACAGAACTCGCTTTCTCGTTGAACAACGCGCTCGAGCGGGCCGACACCGAGCGGCTCAGCGCGCGGCTCTCCGACGAACTCGCCGCGCTCAACCGATCGCTCGCCGAACAGGTCGCCATGCGCACCCACGAACTTGAGGTGGAAGTGGGCGTCCGGCGCGAAGCCGAGCAACGCGCCGGGGAAACCCCCGCGCGGCTCCGCGCCCTCTCGAGCCGGCTCCTGCGCGTGCAGGAAGACGAGCGCCGCACGCTCGCCCAGGAACTACACGATCAGATCGGGCAGTTGCTCACCGGGCTGCGCTTCCAACTCGAGGCCGCGCGCACCGCCGCGCCCAGCCCGCCGCTCAACGACGCCCTCGGCGTCACCAGCGAATTATTGCGCAGCGTGCGCGAGCTCAGCCTGCAGCTCCGCCCCCGCATCCTCGACGATCTCGGGTTGCAGCCCACGCTCGAGTGGCAGACCAATCTCTTCCAACACCAGACTGGAATCGCCGTTGAACTCGAGCTCGCTCTGCCCGCGCGCCGCCTCGGCACGGAACTGGAGACCACAGTCTTCCGCATGGTGCAGGAAGCGCCCACCAACGTCGCGCTTCAGGTCGAAATCGCGGATCGCGGCCGCGGGTTTGATTCCGCCGCGGCGCTCGGCTGGCGCGATTCCCTCGGACTGGCCGGCCTCGCCGAGCGCGTGCGGCTCGCCGGCGGAACCTTCGATCTTTTTTCGCAGGCCGGCCGGGGCACGCGCTTGCACGCGGAATTTTTGCTCAACGCCGCCTCCTCTCTTTTGCCATGACAACCGCCATCATCGCCGATGATCACGAAATCGTCCGCCGCGGGTTGCGCGGGATTTTTGGAAAACAACAACGCGTGCCGCGTAGTGGCCGAAGCCGCCGACGGCCTCGCCGCCGCGCAGCTCGTGGAGAAACACCGTCCGCAGATTCTCCTCCTCGACCTCAACATGCCGCGCCTGCACGGCCTCAAGACGCTGCGGCAGGTGCGGACCACAAGTCCGCAAACGCGCGTAATCGTATTGTCGATGCACAGCGACGAGCCCTACGTCATCGAGTCGCTGCGCGCGGGCGCCTCGGCCTAGATTCTGAAGGCATCCGAATCCGCGGAAATTGCCCACGCCCCGAAAGGGGTGTTCGCGGGCCGGCGCTTCCTCAGCGCCACGCTCTCGGAGTGGGCGATCAACGCGCTCGTGGCCAAGCCCGCCGACGACGCCGATTCGTTGCAGTCGCTCACGCAACGCGAGCGCATGCTCGTCCAGCTCGCCTCCGAGGGCCACACCAACCCCGAGATCGCGGAAAATTTTTTAATCAGTCCGCGCACCGCCGAGACGCACCGCACGAATTTACTCCGCAAACTCGGGCTGCAAACACAGACGGATCTCGTCCGCTTCGCGATTCGCCGCGGGCTGATTCAGCCCTGAGCGAACCGATCGACGCGAGCGCCGGCCGGCCTCAGCCCTTCGGGGCAGCCGGCTTCGCCGGAGTCTCGGGCGGATTATTCATCCCTTTGCGGATGAAGTCCACTCCCGGTCCGTCGGCCCGCACTTTCACCACTTGCTGCGACGACGAGTCCTGCCCGATGTAATCGATCGTGGCCGAGGCCATGATGGGCAGATATTTTCGGAGGTCCTTGCTCTCGTCCTCGGCACTCGCGTGGATGCTCCAGAGTTCCGCGGGGGGGCGGCCTTCACTCGCCGCTTTGTTTTCACGCGCCGTGATTTTCAGGTATTTCTCGTAGATGCTCACCTGACGGACGACGTTGTCGTAGGAAACGAGTTCGCTGCGCGGCGGTTCGTAAACAGCGACCGTGCGAAAGCTGGTGTTGCCGCGCGAATCCGTGACCGGCACCGACTCGTAGCGCACGCCACCGCCGACCTGTGCATAAACCGGCACGCTCACTCGCTCGGCTTTCGTGCGCGGCGCATCCATGCCGTAGTCGAGTTCGACGATCATGTCGGCTTTGTCCTCGGAGGCCGCCTCGTAGAGGCCTTTGCCGGAGAGCGCGGTCTTCACATATTCCGCCGCTTCGCGGTAGCGCAGGTTTTCTTCCCCGAGCCGCGGATCCTTGCTCTTGATCTTGTAGGATTGGGTTGCGACGGGCGACGGCTTCGAGATGGCGTCGACCTTGACTTCATAACGCGACGCCGTCGAACACCCGGCCAGCAAAGCGATCAACGAGGTGGAAAGAAAAATTCCGGCGAGCGATGAACGGGCGGCGAGTGTCATCGGGGCATCGTTTTGAGCTGAAAATCCACGCAACACAACGATGCAAACTGCGGCGGCTAGATTCCGGGTTTGGCGACTGAGCCGGTCTTCACGCCCGTCGAATCGGTTTTTCGCCCCGTGTCTTCACCCTTCAGGCGGGCAAGCTCTTCTTCCAGCCGCGCGATTTCCGCCTCGGCCGAAAGCGTCTTGTCGTGCGCATCGTCGAGTTCCTTTTTCTTTGCGAGCGCAGCCGACCGCTCGTCCTTGAGTTTTTTCAGGCGATCGAAGGTGGACTCTTGTTTCTTCTTCGCGTCGTTGAGTTCGAGATCGGAAATGCGGAAGCCCTCGGCGATGGCCAGCTCCTCTTCCATCGAGGCCTTGACCTTGGCTTCCTCCGCCTTGCGCTTCGCCAATTCCTGCTGGTAGGCGCGTTCCTGCGCCAGCCGATCCTGTTCCTTCCGGTCCTTGGCGTCCTGCACCATGCCGATGATACCGCCGGTGATCGCGCCGAGCGCCGCGCCGGCGGCCAAGCCCGTGCCGGTGCCCAAGCCGCTGTTATTGCCCACCACCGCGCCGCCCAAGCCGCCAATCGCCGCACCCGTGCCGGCACCACTGGCCGTCCTGGAGGGGGCGACACCGGAGGAGCACCCCGCACCCACCAAAAGCATCACGGCCAAGCCCGAGGCGGTAATTTTGCGAAGCAATACGACGCGTTCCGGTTTCAAGGAATGGTTCGGCATGGGGAAAGCTGAGGTTTAGACTCGCACTAGCTAACAAGTGTTCGTTTTTAATTCAACCGTCAGCACGTAATTTTTCATTCCCGCGCTCAATTTGTTCGGCGCGTTTGAAATTCCCCCAAATCAGAGCATAAAGAGCTTCCCCCCAGATCCCCAAGACTGAATCAGTCCCACAACCATGATTTCGCGCAACAAGGGTATTTTTTCACTCGAAGTGTTGGTGCCCGTGCTCGGCTTCATCTTCGCCGTCGTGTGCACCTACACGTTTTATCATTATGTGATCACACCGCGCGCCAACGACGCGTTGATAAGGCGCAAGCTCGCCGCCGCACAGGGGGCCGGCGGAACTTCCCGCGAAATGAAGGAGCGCCCAATCAGCGTGATCATCAAGGATGTTGAACCGAAATGGGAAATCATCTTCTGCTTTTGGGGCATGATCATCCTGGGCTACAAACTCGTGCATGTCATCCGCGAGCGGCAGCTTTTCAAACACGACTTTGTGCGCGTGCAACCCGGCGAGCGCATCATCCCGGAGGACGCTTTGGACCGCTACAAGGAGCTCAAAACCACGATCGAGCGGGAATCGAAATGGAGCGAGCGACTGCTCCCGGAGTGCATCCTCGCCTCGCTCCATCGCTTTCACGCCACCAGTTCCGTGCAGGATGCCGCGACGGCGGTCCGCGAGCGCGCCGATCTCGCCGGCGACGAACTCGACTCCTCGCTTTCCCTCGTGCGCTACATCGCGTGGGCGATCCCCGCGATTGGATTTATCGGCACGGTGCGCGGCATTGGCGAGTCGCTCAATTCCGCCGAGGAGGCGATTCGCGGCGACATCTCGGCCGTCACCAGCGGCCTGGGTCTCGCGTTTAATTCCACCTTCGTCGGCCTCTCCCTCTGTATCGTGCTGATGTTCTGGCTGCACTTGGTGCAGGCGCGGCAGGAGGCGTTCGTAATCGAGACGCAGACGTTCTGTCGCGACAAACTGATCGATGTGATGAAGGTTCCGACCAAAGAAGAAGCCCACGCCACGCTCGTCTGATAACTCCCCACCCCTTTCATGCCCACCCTCGGAATCGAACTGTGCGACGCCGCCTTTCTGGCCGCGACGTGCAGCAATCACGACGCACAGTCTCTTCCCGTGGCCGATGCCGCCGGCGTGATCGACTGGCCCGGTTTCGCCTACCACGACGGACAGAAATTTCACTTCGGCCGCGCCGCCGAGGATCAGTGGTTCGTGCACCCGCGGCGCGTGGCCCACACGTTTTGGACGCGGCTTGCGCACGAGCCCTCAACCATCGGACCCGCGGGCAAACTGGCGCCATTCTCAGAACTCGCGTTTCATTTTTTCCAGGAGTTCGCGGATCGCGCCTCGACCGCCGCACACAGTGAAAAAATCGTGCTCGCCGTGCCCGGCACCTACTTAAAAGACCCGGCGACGGAGGAGGAAAAAATCGGCCTGCTGCTGGGCATGGCTGGCGAACTCAAGCTCCCCCTGGCCGGCATCGTCGACATGGCGTGCGCCGCGCTCTGCGATCCGCGCGGCCACGGTTTTAATCCCGCGCTGCCGGTCGTCGTCGTCGACCTGCACCTCGAAGGCGCGGACATCACCTTGGTCGGAACCGAAGAACACCTCGAGCGCCGGGACTTCATTCATCTGCCGCATTCCGGCTACGCGCAACTGCTCAAGCACCTCACCGCGACGATGGGCAACCGCTTCCTGCGGCACACGGCCTTCGACATCCTTGAGGACGGTCGCATCGAGCAACTGTTTTTCCGCCAGACGAAGGATTTCCTCCTGAACACCGCGCCCGAGCACCGGTTCCAGATCAACACCGCGACGCGCACCTACGAGATGCTCGCCAAACGCGAGCAACTCGCCACCGACGCGGCGGCCTTCGTCGCCACGCTCGTGCAGGGCATCCAGAATTTCATCCATCACTCGCCGCACGGGGCCGAGCCCTGCACGGTCGCCCTCACCGATCGCGCGGGACGGTTGCCGGGTCTGGAGTCCAAACTGCGGGCCGCCGGCTTTCACCGGATTCTCCGCCTGCCCGCCGGTGCGGCCGCCTGCGGCGCGGCGCGAATCGGCGAGAGCCGCCTGAAGTTGCCCGCCGATCTGGGCGACGTGCCGGTCGAAACCGCTGTCCCGATCGCGCTCGCGCGCCGCTCCACCGCCGCCGCTTGGGAAGCGCGCCTGCAAAAATTCCGCCACTCCGGCGGGGCCCGCCCCGCGCCGACCCACGTGATCCTCGACGGCGTGGGCACCGCGCTCGGCACCGCCAACCGCTTCACCATCGGCGTCCCCGGAGTCGGCGCGGATCTCGCCCTGCCCGATTCGTTCGGCACGGCGGACGACTGCACCGTGCCGTTGGTGCGGGAAGGCGGCCGGCTTTGGTTCGTCGACACCGCCCTCCGTTCCGGCGGCGGCACGGTGCCCCCGGCCTCCGCGCGCACCGCCATCGACGCGGGCGATCGCCTGACCATCCGGTGCGGCACGACTGCGGTGGATTTTCTGTTTGCGCACTGCGGCATCGCCAACGGCGCCCGCGCGCACGACTAATCGCGTGCTCCCCGCGCCCCGCCCGCCATGTCGATCGCCAACAAGCGCCGCGAGACCGAGGTCTTCAGCCTCGCCTTCCTCGACTGCATTTGTTGCGGCTTCGGCGCGGTCATCCTCGTTTTCATTCTCACCGTTTCGCAAAAAAAAGATGTCGATAAAGCCGATGTTGACGCCGCGCGGGACAGACTGAACAAGGCCCAGAGCGCAGTCTCGATGACGCAGGAGGAACTTGATCGCCTCGCCCGCGTGCTCGCGGCCGCCCAACTCGAGTTGCAGGACATCAACGCCAAGAGCACGCAGGACCAGCTCAAGCTCACCGACCGCAAGCGCGAACTTCTGCTCATGCTCCAGCAGACCGGCGCGCTCAAGGATGCGCTCCACACCCTGCTCGGCGAAAAAAAGGCGCTGCCGACCGAGGACATCGCCCCGCCGGTCCCCATCCCCAACGTCGATCGCCGGCAGTATCTCACGGGCGTAAAGCTTCACGGCGAGTTCGTGGTGTTTCTCGTGCGCACCTCCGGCTCGATGCTCGACGACACCATCGATGCTGCCGTCGCGCGACTCGACGACAGCGACGAAAAAAAACGCGAGGCACCCAAATGGGTGCGCGTCATCCAATCGCTGGAGTGGATGCTCGCCTCGCTCACCCCGGACACCCATTTCCAAATTTTGCTCTTTGCCGAAGACACGACCCCGATCATTCCCACACGCGGCGACGAGTGGTTCAGCACCAGCGACCGCAAGACCATGAGCGAAGTCATCACCAAGCTGCATGCCCTCGTGCCCAAGGGTGGTGCCAACCTCGAGCGCGCGTTCACCGCCACGCGCTTCCTCCCGCGCCTGCCCGACAGCATCGTGCTCATCACCGACGGCCTGCCGACCCGCAGTGACTCCCTCCCGATGGAAGGCGACGTCGAGGAAGCACATCGCCAGCGATTCTTCGAAATCGCCGTCAAGCAACTCCCGCCGCGCATTCCGGTCAGCACAATCCTCTTCCCGATGCTGAGCGGCGATCCCGGCGCGGCCGGCGACTACTGGGAGCTCGCCAACGCCACCCGCGGCGCCCTCGTGAGCCCCGCCAAATCCTGGC
>JANXSC010000628.1 GCA_025352845.1 Opitutaceae bacterium | reverse complement strand
GCTCGGCAATGCCGTCGAGATCGTGCTCGAGGCTGCCGAGGTGGGCGCCGACGACGACGAGCGTCGGGTGTTTTTTCATGATGTTGTCGCGCGCGGCGATGATCGCGGCGTGACTCGGGTATTCCGGTTTGCCGTAAAGGTGCCACTGGGGGTTTTGCGAATAGTAGCTGTAGTGCGAGCTGTCCTTGTCGAGCGGCAACCAGGCGTCGATGGGCTCGGCGAGGTGGGCGTGGAGCGGTTTGCCGCGCCGCGCGAGATGCGCGTAAATCGGATCGAAGAGCGGGTCGTCGGGGAGAATAAATTTCCCGTCGCGGTTTTTGATTTCGATGCCGACCTCCTTCCAGATTTTCACCGCGACTGCGCCGCGGGCAAACGCCGCGTCGAGCCACGCGATCGTGCGGGCCGCGTAGTCCGGTTCGTCACGCGAGCGGAGATCGAAGGTCGTGGTAACAGGGTAAAGTTCGGGCTGCGCACGGTAGAGCTCGAACGCGATCCGATCCATCGTGGCGAGATGGCCGTCGCCGCCGGGCACGCAAACGTTGATCGTGCGCAGGTTGATTCGGCGGAAAAGTTCGTGGAAGGCCGGGACGTTTTCGAAGATATGCGAATGCACGTCGATTTTCAGAATGTCGGTGTAAGCGGGCGGCTCTTCGGCGGAGCGGAGAGCGATGGGCAAAACGGAGGGGAGGAGGGCGAGAGCGACAAAGGAAAGAGAGCGCATCATGGGGAAATCGGGGTTCTGCCAGCGCGACGAGCGACGCGATAACGCGCGTTGAAGTCAACGCACCGCTCCTCCACGGTCGCGCGCATGAACCCCAGTCCCGCGCCCGCGCCCACCCCGGCGCGGCTCGCCTCGATCGATGCATATCGTGGCTTCGTCATGCTTCTGATGATGGGCGAGCTGTTGCGCCTGAAGTCGGTCGCACGCGCGCTGCCGGAGAGCGGCGTGTGGCAGTTCCTCGCGTCGCAGCAAAGCCACGTCGAATGGATCGGTGCCTCGCTGCACGACCTGATCCAGCCGTCGTTTTCCTTTTTGGTCGGTGTGGCGCTGCCGTTTTCGATCGCGAGCCGCGCCGCACGCGGCGAAACACCGGCGCGGATGACGCTGCACGCGGGCTGGCGCGCGCTGCTGCTGATTTTGCTCGGCGTCTTTCTGCGTTCGGCAAGCCGCAACGCGACGAACTGGACCTTCGAGGACACGCTCTCACAGATCGGGTTGGGCTACGTTTTTCTTTTCATGCTCGGGCTGCGTCCGGTGCGCGACCAGTGGATCGCGTTGAGTGTGATTCTTGTGGGCTACTGGGCGGCGTTTGTGGCGTGGCCGGTGCCGGCCGCGGGCTTCGACTACGCGGCGGTCGGCGTGAAACCGGAATGGCTCGGCGCGCACGGGCTTGAGGGACTCGCGGCGCACTGGCAGAAAAACAGCAACCTCGCGTGGGCCTTCGACACGTGGTGGATGAATCTTTTTCCGCGCGAGCGGCTGTTTCTTTTCAACGCCGGCGGCTACTCGACGCTGAGTTTCATCCCCACGCTCGGCACGATGATCCTCGGGCTGATCGCGGGTGGCGTGTTGCGCAGCGCGCGCGACCCTGGGGCGAAAGTCCGCTGGTTCGCGATGGCGGGCGTGATCGCGCTTGTCGCCGGCGCAGCGCTCGGCGGGCTCGGAATTTGCCCCGTCGTGAAACGTATCTGGACTCCCTCGTGGGCGCTCTACAGCGGCGGTTGGTGTTTCCTGCTGCTCGCGACGTTCTACCTTGTGATCGATTTGCGCGGGCAGCGCGGCTGGGCGTTTCCGCTGGTGGTGATCGGCGCGAACTCCATCGCGGCCTATTGCCTCGCGCACGGGTTCGATGCCTACGTCACGAAAAATCTGACGACGCACCTCGGCGCCAAATTCTTCCGCGTGTTCGGCTCCGCCTACGAGCCGCTGCTGCAAGGCGCGGCGACCCTCGCGGTGCTGTGGCTCATTCTTTGGTGGATGTATCGGCGCAAGCTGTTCCTGAAGATCTGAGAGGTGCCGAAGAAAGGTCTGTCATTCTGAGCGGAGCGAAGAATCCATTTGGGGTTCCGGCGCGCTTTCAGGCTTCGGAATGTCCTGCTGGATTCTTCGCTGCGCTCAGAATGACAGGGTGCGTGTGCTCCTGCTCAGGAATATTCGCGCTTCGTCTCGATGCCCGGGCGCGGGATCGGATATTTGCCGCTGGCATCGGGCTGGAGCGGCGCGGGTGAGTCGGCGGTGAAGGTGTCGACGCCCGGCGCGAACTCGTGCTCGCAGTTGAGCATCTGCTCGTAGGTGATCACCTGGCCGGTGTGCGCGGCCATGCGGCCCATCGAGGTGACAAGGCTCGCCTCGACGCCGCGCTGCACCTCGTTGTAGGGCCGGTCCGCGCGGATGGCGCCGATGAGGTTGTCCCACTCGAGCTGGTAGGGATTTTTTTCCGGCTGCGGAAACGCCCACACGAGATCGGCGGGGTTGGCGTTTTGGGTTTTGTAGATGCGTGCGCGCGCAGGGATGTGGCCCTTCTCGGAAATGATCGCCATGCCCTTCGTGCCGTGCGCGGTGCTCGAGTGATCGTTGACGCAGCCGGCGATGCAGCGGCCCTCGAGGAAGAGCTTCGTGCCGTCGGCGTAGGTGAACTCGGTCGAGTAGCTGTCGAAGTTTTGATCGATGCTGTCGCCGCGGAAGTGGCGGCCGCCGTTCGACTGGGCCTTGACCGGCCACGCGCCCTTCATCCACGAGCACTCGTCGATGTTGTGGATGTAGAAATCGCTGTAGGCCCCACCGCCCGACCACATGAAACTGTGGAACCGCTCGATCTGATACATGAGGTCGGTCTTGTCGGCCGGCTTCGGCGGCGAGGCGAAAAATCCGATCGGGCCGTGCATCCGGTAGGCGCGCATGAGGAGGATGTCGCCGAGCTGGCCGTCTTGGATGCGTTGCGCGAGTTCGCCGCGCGACTGGCAATGGCGGCACATCAGGCCGACGCCGACCTTCAGGTTTTTCGCGGACGCTTCTTCGCCGAGCGCGAACATCCGCTTGCTCGTCGGGCCGTCGGCCGTGAGCGGCTTTTCCATGAAGACATGCAGCCCTTTCGCGATCGCGTAAGCGAAGTGCGCGCCGCGAAACGCCAGCGGCGTCGCAAAGATCGCGACGTCGCCCGGCTTGAGGCAGTCGAGCGCGGACTTGTAGGCGTCGAGCCCGATGAAGCGCCGGTCTGGCGGCACATCGACGAGCTTGCCGACCTGTGGATTCTTCGCGAGCCGCTCGTGCGCGCTGGCGAGCCGGTTCGCGAATACATCCGCCATCGCCACGAGCTGGATCGGGCCGCTCGTGGTCGAGAGCGCCTGCGTGGCCGCGCCCGTGCCGCGCCCGCCGCAGCCGATGAGCGCGACGCGAATCAGATCGCTGCCGGCGGCATGCACGTGCGGTAGCGCGACGCCGGCGAGCGCGGAAACGGCGGCGAGGCGGCCGGAGTGTTCGATGAAATCACGACGCGAGAGGAGGCGAGGGGGCATTGGGGTCATGGCGGAGAGGATTTGAAAAACGGGGCCGGTCGGAAGCAGCGCAATCCGCGCGAAAAATGTTTCGGAAGGCGAGCGTGTTTCCTCCCACGTCATTGCGAGCCCGGGCCGCCGGGCGCGGCAATCCAGCTCGAATTTCAGATGGATGGCCACGTCGCTGCGCTCCTCGCCATGACAAGCGGGAAAGTCCATCGCCGTGTTCACCCAACGCCGCGTTGGTTTCAGCTCCCCGCGATGACCAAGCCGCGAGCGCGTTTGCGCCGCATTAACCGCTTCCGCTTCCGCCGTAGATCGCTTTGGCTCGGGGTAACCCCACCTTCCCCATGAAAATCAACGCTTCCACCCGCCGCCAGTTCATCAAGACGTCCGCCACTGTGATCACGGCGTTTCAGATTCTGCCGCGGCACGTGCTGGGTGGCCCGCGATTCGTGCCGCCTAGTGAGAAAGTGAATCTCGCCGTCGTCGGCGTCGGTGGGCGCGGCACGCAAAATCTGAAGGCGCTCCTCGCGCTCGCCGACGCGCAGGTCGTCGCGATCGCGGATCCAGCGGAGACATTCAGCCTCGAAAAATATTACTACAAGGGCGTCGGCGGCCGCCTGCCAGCGCTGAAGATCGTCGACGACCACCACGGCAAGACGACGCCGGGCTACCGTTGCGCGGGCTACGAAGATTTCCGCGTGATGCTCGAAAAGGAAAAGGGGATCGACGCGATTCTCTGCGCGACGCCGGATCACCTGCACGCCTACGTCACGCTCCGCGCGATGCGCGCGGGCAAGCACGTCTATTGCGAGAAGCCGCTCACACACAATATCTGGGAGGCGCGCGAGGTTGCTCGCGTGGCGGCGGAGACGGGTGTCGCCACGCAACTCGGCAATCAGGGCCACTCCAACGTCGGCATTCGCGAAACCGTCGAGCACCTCCACGCCGGCACGATTGGCGCGGTGCGCGAAATTTATGCGTGGGTCGGCACGAAGCGATGGAATCCAACACTGCTCACGAAACCCGCCGAGGCGCAGGCTGTGCCCACGGGCATGAACTGGGATTTGTGGATCGGGCCGCGCGAGCCGCGCGATTTTCACGCGGCGTATCATCCCGTGGCGTGGCGCGACTTCTGGGCGTTTGGCACCTCGTCGATGGGCGACTTCGCGTGCCACGACATGGACTCGGCGACTTGGGCCTTCGACCTTGCCGCACCATCGCGCATCGAGGCCCACGGGATCGGCACGGGCGATGCCGAGATCGCGCCGCACGGCAGCGTGATCTATTTCGATTTTCCCGCGCGCGGGAAATGGCCGGCGCAGCGGCTCACGTGGCTCGACGGCGGGGCGAAGCCGCCGCCGCACGAGGCGCTCGGGAAATTTCCGCTGCCCTCGCGCGGCGCGATGTTTATCGGCGAGAAAGGCGTGATCCAGTGCGACGGCGCCGGCGGCCCGCCGCGGATTTTTCCGGAAAGCCTGCGCGCAAGCGCGCCGAAACCACCGGCGACGATCGCGCGCTCCAACGGCCACCACCGCGACTGGCTCGACGCGATCAAGGGCGGCGCGCCCGCGAGCAGCAACTTCGCCTACGGCGCGCGGCTCACCGAAATCGGCCTGCTGGGCGTGCTCGCGCTGCGCCTCGGCAAACCGATCGAGTGGGACGCGGCGAACATGAAGGTTGCGGGCCAGCCCGCGGCGGAGGCGATGATTCGGGGGACGTATCGGGCGGGGTGGAAGATTGTGTGAGGTGGAGCGCGTTGACCCCAACGCGCTGGTTTGGGAGCGTGCGGAAATCCTGAAAGCGCGTTGAGGTCAACGCGCTCCACCTACCACTGCAGTCGTTCCGCGGGCAGGCCGATGACTTGCGCAGCCTTCGTGGTCCATGACCACTCGTCGGGATTTGCGTGGGAGAATTTTACGGGCTGGCGCGCGGCGGCCATTACGGCGGCCTGGGGAATGTCGAGGTAACGGAGGACGTTCAGGTAGTCTGGCCCGGTCATGTGCGACGCGGGCGGAGAAACAAGTTCGATGCCCGCGAGCCCGTCGATGAAGAGCGAGGCGTAGAGGGCGTTGATCGCTTGGTCGCGGTAACCGACGAGCGTGATCGGGGTGTCGCCGAAGAGTTCCTTGGAGCGCAGCGCGGCGATGGCACGGCGGATGTCCCACACGCGCATGGAGTCGACCGTTTGTCCGAGAAGCAAGTAGCGGCGGCGCACTTCGTTTTGATCGGCGGCGGCGAGAGACGAGGCGGTCGGGCCGAGGCCGCGCGGAAAGAAGCGCACGATGGCCGCGTCGGCGGGCGCAGCGGCTGGCGCGGTCACGGGTTCGTCGTGATCGAGCACGTGGAGTAGGACGCGTTTTGCGGGCGCACCGTTTGCGGTGCGTTGCACGACGAGCGGCAACCGCACCGGACCTTGAGCAGAGAATTCCCACGTCTCAGGCCGTGAGGCTGTCACGCGGGCGAGTTGGATCGGCTCCTCGGTCGTGGGCCAGCCGCGAAACGATTTCTCCCGCAGTGCCTGCATCCACGCGGTGCGTTGCTGCGACCACCCGGCGGCGTTTGCCGGAATCGCCGGTGCCGCCATCGGCACAAACGTGTCGTGGATTTTGGTCGTGCGCTCGTCCTTTGGTTCGCCGCCGGGCGGGAAGACACGGAGCTGTTTCGGGGTGAAAAGTTTTTCGGCGGCGACCTTCACGAGCGTGTCGGGCTCGTTTTTCAGCCAGCGGTTGAACCAGCGGAAGGCGGGCACTTGTAGGTCCTGCGTGTCCTTGTGCGGGCCCTCGGTGATGAGGAGGCCGAGTTTGTCGCTCGCCTTGTGGAGCGCGTAGAGGCGCGCGAGTTCACCATGCACGCGCAGCACGCCGTCGAGCGGAAAGATCGTGTCCTTGTCGGAGTTGGCGAGAAGGAGCGGGCGCGGGGCGAGGAGAGCGGCGAGCTTCGTGTAGTCCCAGCGATAGGTGTTCACCATGAACATGCAGTCGCAGTGGCCCTTCACCGTGCCATCGATCACGTGGTTGTGCAGATCGGTGATGCCGGCGACGGGCACGGCGACCTTGATGCGGTCGTCGAGCGCGGCCGTATACCACGTGTAGGCGCCGCCGCCGGAGCGGCCGGTCATGCCGATTTTCTCGCCGTCGACCTCGGGGCGCGACTGGAGGTAGTCGAGCGCGCGGATGCCGTTCCACGCCTCGACGCCGGCGGGCGTGTAGCCGCGGGAATTCCACCAATACATGCCGAAGCGCCGCGAGCCGTGGTGCACGCCCTCGAGTTCGCCGAGCTGGATCGTGTCGAGCACGAGGCACACGTAACCGTGCCGCGCGAACCACGCGCCGTGGTGCTGGTAGCCGGTCTTGTTGCCCATGCTTACGCCGCCCTCCTTCACGTCGGCGTGGCCGCAGCCATAGAGAATCGCGGGCACGCGGCCCGTGAGATTTTTCGGCACGTAGAGATTGGCCGTCGCGTAGAGACCCGGCAGCGACTGGAAGTGGAGTTTCTCGACGGAAAACTCCGCGTGCTCCTCGCGGCCGGTGATGGTCGCGCGCAGGTCGGTCTTCTCCGGGCGCGGCGAGAGGCCGAGCATCTCAAACAACTGCTCGCGATACTCCGCGCGGCGGTCGGTCCAGTCGCGGAGCGTCTTCACCTCGGCGAGTGACGACGCGGCGAGTTTCCCGGTCTCGGTGCGGAAATACTCGGCGAACATCTTGTCGGCGGCATTGGGTGCGGCGGCCGGCTCGGGCGCTTTGGCGGCTTTGGGCGCATCGGCGGCGCGGATTGCGGTGATGGCGGCGAGAGAAAGAAAAACGGTGGCGAGTGCGGGGGCGAGCAGGCGGGGAAATTTCATGGTGGCGTATTCCGGAGGTTGAAAAGCGCGGGCCGATGGCGGACGCTTGGCGCAGTCGAGTGCAGCCCCCGCTTATGAGCAAAAACTTTCTCGCCCTAATCTTCTCCGCAATCGTTGCCGTGTCTGCTTCCGCGCAGGAAGTGCCGCCCGAAGCCGTGTTCGTGGGTGGCCAAGTCGTGACGGTCGATGCGGCCTTCAGCGTGCGCGAGGCGTTCGCGGTGCGCGGCGGGCGCATCATCGCGGTCGGCACCACGCGTGAGATGCGGGCGCTGGCACGCGAGGGCGTGACACAGGTTCACGATCTCGGCGGGCGGACGGTTTTGCCCGGGCTGATCGATTCGCACGTGCATGCGCCGGCGGCGTCGATGTTTGAGTTCGACCACGAGATTCCCCCGATGGAAACAATCCGCGAGGTGCTCGATTACATCGCGGCGCGGACGCGGGTCGTGCCCGAGGGCGAGTGGATTCAGGTGCAGCAGGTGTTCATCACGCGACTGAAGGAGGCGCGCTATCCGACGCGCGCCGAACTCGACGCGACGGCGCCGAAGCATCCCGTGGCGTTTCGCACGGGGCCCGACGCCATGCTCAACACCCTCGCGCTCGCTAAGTGCGACTTCGACCGCGACTGGACGGTAAAGGACGGCGGGCCGGGTTACCTTGAGAAAAACGCCGACGGCGGACTCAACGGCCTCACCCGCGGGCTCGCGCGCTACATCTCGATCCGTTCGCGCAGTCGCACGGCCACCGAGGCCGATCACCTCTCGCGGCTGCAGGAGCTGATGCGCGACTACAACCAGGCCGGTTTCACCGCTGTCGCCGATCGCGGGGCGAATCCCGAGTCGATGTCGCGTTACGAAAAGCTCCGCGACCGCGGCGATCTCTCGGTGCGCGTCACGCTTTCCTACACCCTCCCGCAGGTCGGGCCCATGGAGTCGATCCTCGCCGCGATCGATCAGGTCGCCGCGCACCCGCTGCGGAAGGACGACGGGTGGCTGCATCTGATCGGCACGAAGGCGTTTATCGACGGCGGCATGCTGACCGGCAGCGCCTACATGTTGCAGCCGTGGGGGCGGAGCGAAAACTACGGCATCCGCGACGACGAATATCGTGGCGTGCTGAACATCCCGCCCGAGCGCCTGCTCGAAATGGTGCGGCGCGTGGCGAAGCATGGCATGCAATTCACCGCGCACGCCCAGGGCGACGGTGCGGGCGCGGTGCTGCTTGATGCCTACGAGCAGGTGAACCGGGAGATTCCGATTCGCGCGCTGCGCATGGGGATTACCCACTCCAGTTTCATGACGAAGGCGGCCGTGGAAAATTCCGCGCGGCTCGGCGTCGTGCTCGATATCCAACCGGCCTGGCTCTACCTCGACGCGCGCACGCTCGTGGACCAGTTTGGCTACGACCGGCTGCGCTATTTTCACCCGCTGAAGAGCATCCTCGCCGCCGGCGGCATGACGGGCGGCGGCTCCGACCACATGCTGAAGATCGGCGACCTGCGGGCGATCAACTTCTACAATCCCTTCCTCGCGATGTGGACGACGGTGACGCGCCGCGCGAAATGGTATGACGGCCAGGTCCACCCCGAGGAAGCACTCACGCGCCGGCAGGCGATCGAGTTCTACACGCGCAACAACGCCCACCTTATTTTTTGGGAAAAGGAGATCGGCTCACTCGAGCCCGGCAAACGCGCCGACTTCATCGTGGTCGATCGCGATTTGCTTTCGTGCCCGGTGGATGACGTGAAGGACACGCGCGTGCTGGAGACATGGGTCGAGGGGCGGAAAGTTTTCGGGCGGTAGAAAAACTTTGTTCGGTTCTCAAGCCGGTGCCGACTATGGTCCGAAACGCCATGGTGCCCGACGCCGAACTCATCCGCCGCTACGCCGAGGAAAAATCCGAGGCCGCGTTTGCCGAACTCGTGCGGCGTCACCTCGATCTCGTTTACGCGGCGGCGTTGCGACGGCTCGCTGGTGACACGCACGCGGCGGCGGATGTCTCGCAGCAGGTGTTCACCGCGCTGGCGCGGCGGGCGGCGGCGCTCGCGCACGGGGTCGTGCTGCCCGGCTGGCTTTACGCCACGACGCGCAACGTAGCCGTCGATTTCATCCGCACCGAGCAACGCCGCCGCGGGCGCGAGCAGGAGGCCCACACCATGCAAGAAACGATTTCGCCGTCCGAGCCCAC
>JANXSC010000591.1 GCA_025352845.1 Opitutaceae bacterium | reverse complement strand
GAGGAGGCGTTTCGCGCGAAGCTCCCGAAAACCCTCGTGATGCAGGAAGCGGCGACGCCGCGCCCCACGCACGTCTTGAACCGCGGGCAATACGATGCGCCGGGCGATGTGGTGCATACGGACGTGCCGGCGTTTCTCCCGCCGCTGCCCGCCGATGCGCCGCGCAACCGGCTCGGCCTCGCCCGGTGGCTCGTGTCGCCGGCGCACCCGCTGACGGCGCGCGTCGAGGTGAACCGCCGGTGGCTCCAATGTTTCGGCGAAGGGCTGGTCGCGACGTTGAACGACTTCGGCTCCCAGGGCGAAATGCCGTCGCATCCTGCACTGCTTGACTGGCTCGCGGTGCGATTCGTGGAGAGCGGCTGGGACGTGAAGCAGTTGCTGCGTTTGATCGTCACGAGCGCAACGTATCGGCAATCCTCGGCCGCCACCGCTGCGCTCCTGCAACGCGATCCCGAGAACCGGCTCCTGGCGCGCGGCCCGCGCTTCCGTTTGCCGGCGGAGATGATTCGCGATCAGGCGCTCGCGGTGTCGGGGCTGCTCGTCGAAAAAATCGGCGGCCCGCCGGTGAAACCCTACCAACCGCCCGGGCTCTGGGAGGCGGTTTCCTACAACGGCGAACTCAGCTACCAGTCTGATCGGGGCGAAGGGCTGTGGCGACGCACGGTCTATTCCCACTGGAAACGCACTGCGCCGCCGCCTGGCGTGCAGGTGCTCGATGGGCCGACGCGCGAGACCTGCGTCGTCCGCCGGCCGCGGACGAACACTCCGCTCCAAGCGCTGTTGCTGCTGAACGACGACACGTTTGTCGAGGCGGCGCGCGCCTTGGCCGCAACCGTGATCGCGGCCGATGGCGGTCGCAAAGCCGGGCGCGCGGCGGAGATTTTCCGCCGGGCCACGGGTCGCCGACCGGATGCGAAGGAGAACGCAGCGCTTGACGGTTTGCACGCGCGACAGCACGCGCGTTTCGCGGCCGATCCCGAGGCCGCTCGGAAATTGATCAGCCTCGGCGCGTCGCCCCGCGGTCGCGATCTCGAGGCCGTGGACCTTGCGGCGTGGACGGTGGTCGCGCAGGCGATCTTGAATTTGGATGAAGTGGTGACGCGGCGATGACGATGCACTCCCACGATCTCAACCACCCGCCGATGGCCGATGCGCGGCTGACGCGCCGGCAGTTTTTCGGCCGAACCGCGACGGGCATCGGCGGGGCGGCGCTGGCGTCGTTGTTGCGGCCTTCGTTGTTCGCTGCGGGTGCGGATAGTGCGGCGTTTCCCGTCCCCCATTTTGCGCCGAAAGCGAAGCGCGTGATCTATCTCTTCATGCACGGGGGCCCGTCCCAGCTCGATCTGTTCGATCACAAGCCGGGCCTGCGTGCGCGGCATGGGCAGGATTTGCCGGACTCGGTGCGCGGGGCGCAGCGGCTGACGGGCATGACGAGCGGGCAGAAAAATTTCCCGGTCACCTCCTCGATTTTTAACTTCGCGCAGCATGGGAGGAGCGGCGCGTGGGTGAGCGAATTGCTGCCGCACACGGCGGGCGTCGTGGACGAGCTCTGCTTCATCCGCTCGCTGCACACCGAGGCCATCAACCACGATCCGGCGGTGACGTTTTTGCAGACGGGGCACCAGCAACCGGGGCGGCCCAGCTTCGGCGCATGGACGAGCTACGGTCTCGGCAGCGAAAACAAAAACCTGCCGTCGTTCGTGGTCTTGATTTCGCGCGGCAGCGCGGCGCGGCCGGCGGATCCGTTGTATGCGCGGCTGTGGGGCTCGGCCTTTCTGCCGTCGAATCACCAAGGCGTGAGTTTCCGTAGCAGCGGCGATCCCGTGCTGTATTTGTCGAACCCGGCGGGGCTCGATGTGGCGTCGCGCCGCGACCAGCTCGACGTCATCGGCGAACTCAACCGCGCGCACCAGGCGCGTCACATCGACCCGGAGATCGAGACCCGCATCGCGCAATACGAGATGGCGTTTCGCATGCAAGCGACGGTGCCGGGGCTCGCCGATCTGCGCGACGAGGGTGAAAAAACTTTTTCGGCCTACGGACCGCAGGCGCGTGTGCCGGGGACCTTTGCCGCGAACTGCCTCCTCGCGCGCCGGCTCGCGGAGCGCGACGTGCGTTTCATCCAGCTCTATCATCGCGGCTGGGACCAGCACTACAACCTGCCGAGCGATCTGCGGCTGCAGTCCGAGGACATCGACCAGCCCTGCGCCGCGCTAATCCGGGACTTGAAGCAGCGCGGATTGCTCGACGAGACGCTCGTGATCTGGGGCGGCGAGTTTGGGCGCACGGCCTACAGCCAGGGGAAACTCGAGGCGGCCAACTACGGCCGCGATCACCATGGCCGCTGTTTCACGATGTGGCTTGCCGGCGGCGGCGTGAAGCCGGGCGTGGTTTACGGGGAAACGGACGACTTCAGCTACAACGTCGTGCGCGATCCCGTTCACGTGCATGACCTGAACGCCACGCTGCTGCACCTCCTCGGCCTCGACCACACGCGGCTGACGTTCAAGTTTCAGGGTCGCAATTTCCGGCTGACCGATGTTGAAGGCAACGTGGTGAAGGCAATCCTCGCCTGATGAGCCGGAAGCAATCCTGCTCCGCTGCAGCGTTCTGGGCGTGTCATCAATCTCTGCTGGAATCGACGTGACGCGGCGGATCGGAACGAGTGCCTGCGCCTGACCGGGTGGGAGCAACTGCCCGGGGCGCGCTGGTTCGGGCGAATGAATTAAGCGTGCGAACGTCGGCACCTTGGATGAGAGGACACGGCGTGGCCGCGTGCAATCCTCGCGTCCGTCCAAGGGGGCCGACTAAACGTGGCCAGCCAGCGGGTGAAGTTCAGAAAGCGGACGACGCGCTTTGTTTCCCGCCTCTTTCTTCGATCGGAGCGGTTGGGCTGCGTCGAACGCTAAAGGTGCGGCTGCTGACGCCTTGTTGAACTCTCAGAGTTAGGAATTGGGTTCATTTGGTAATGCGCGAGAAACAAAGGCGGCGATGGACAGCGCCACCGCGATGAGCAGCCATGAGGCAAACGGAACCACGAGGAACATAAACGCGGGCTGCGGACGAGGAGCGCCGAATGCGACATTTCCGTAGATGAGCAATGAACCGGATGTGAGAATCAGGATGATAATATGGAGAGTAGCTCGGGTAAGTGCGGACCAACGCTTGGAAACCCGAGATGCCCACGCCAACGCCACAAACGGCGACAGGACCCAGAATGCGAAGACCATCATGAGCAGCGCGGACTCATTGCGACGCCCCACGCGGAACATAAACGCCAGGGATCCGCCAGCCCCGACTAGCACCGCAATCAGAGCCGCGACACGAAGACGGAAATGGTCAGCGACGGAATTCACTTCTTTGGCCCAGCATGAGGCGTGACGGACATGGGCGTTGGCTCTTGTTCGGCTTTTTTCATCACGGCAACTTCGCAACCACCCGGGGAATCACCTCCAAAGCGAGCGCTTCCCAGCCAGGCGCGGTGATCGCCAGCGGCCTGACTTCCCGGACCCGCTGAATCGCCGCCCGCGCGGGAAGACCTTCTTTCTTCGCCACCAGAACGGCCAGCAGCATTCCGGTGCGATCCTTGCCGGCGTGACAGTGAACGAGAACCCGCCGGCCCTTCGACATCTGCGCGGACACAAACGCATAGGCTCGCGGCAACGCTTCGACACACCGTTCTTCCGATTCTTTCGTCGGAGGAACGTCAGTCGGCAAGGGCACCCAACTCGCCTCCATGCCGGCGGCCTCGAAGGCTTCGAAGTCAGGCGGATGCTCCGACAAATTAATCACGGCATCAAAACCAGCAGCGCGAAGCTCGGTGACCGACCACGGCTCCAAGTGTGGCCCAGCCCTGCCTCCAATCGCATCGCGGATAAGCCAGAACATGGATTTCATTTTTTTGCCGAACGTCAGTAGCCACGGCGGCTCGGGGCTGTTGCTGGCGACTAGTTGGGCTCCTTCTTCATTTCGTCTTTCGGATGCTTTCGACAAGCATCTGCCGTATTGTCGACAAGTCCGGCCAATCGCGATCTCCACACACGACAATCTCCGAGGTTCCGAGATCATCGTTAAACGTAATCACCGGATTCCATTCTGGCCCCGTGGAGCCGACAGCAATCTCGATCTTATTCTTAACGCCAGCCGGCGACGCGAACGTCCACGACTGAATGATTTGCTGTCCTGCAATCGTATCTTCTCGAAACACGCCGTCGTGCGGGACAAGCCGCGACGATGACGCGATCATATTATCGAGC